>NZ_JAMBOQ010000004.1:300000-475499 GCF_023715685.1 Priestia aryabhattai | reverse complement strand
CTTTATATGAATATTGCTTATTGATGTAGAAATCTACAGCTTTTAACTTTGTTTCAAGTGTGTGTTTTGACATAAAAAACTGCACCTCCAATTATTAGTTTTTGTCTAACAATTGGGGTGCAGTTCAGCTACAGTAGATTTTCTTTAGACTATTCATAGTACACAATGAGACATTGCGAATGAATACCTCGTGGTGTCATATATAGCTTATACAAAACACGTTGGTGTATACAAAGTAAATTTAGGAAATAATTATCTATAGATTGAATAGTTGTCTTCTAATTTTATTCCATTAACGTTAAACGACACAGAAATATTAGCTCTAATTTAGTCAATATGTAGTGAAGTTCTAGGCTCTCACATCGACCAAAAAAAAGTGTTCTGAAGTATGCTAATACTGTTAGGATTTTCTTTTGTTAATTTCTAATGAGGTAACTGACTATAGATAGTGAGCTTTTTTAAGAATACATGATAGCAAGAAAACAAAAATTGAGCTTTAATAGCACGTCGAAAATTCTCACTTGAGCATTGCACAATGTAGGACTTTACGCCATTTTCCTCTACAACATTTAGTACTTTAAAATCAAACTGAATTTTCATTCTCTAACCGCCGACTTTCTACCTAATAATTTTTACAAAAAATGTAATAACCCTTCTCTATATATTACTAAAAGAATATTTTTAGCTGTCATTAATCAATATAACTTTTAGCTGCTCTATCCGAAAAATCATAAGCTCCAACTAACCATAATCTCATTTCATGCCTTTGCTCATCAGTTAACTCTATGTTCGTATCTTCTGGAACGTCTTCATATTCAACATTTCCCTCTAACAACTGTTCGAAGAGTACTTGATTCATTAATATTAGCTCCATTCTTAATAATGATTTTATGTTTCAGCATATTAACTTTTACAAAATAAAAAGCCACTCTAAATGAGTGACTTAAACTTATAAAAATATTAACTTTTACTTCAGCTCTACAAGTAAATAACTTAGTGCCTTATCTAATGCTTCAGGTATAGTTTCAACCTCTTCAATCAACTTTGAACCAGTTTTTAGTTGATAAGCTAAACCTGTATCAAAAATTTTAATTCCACCAGCAACTTGATTGTTAGATTTTAAAACTTTACTCAAACTCAATATAGAGCCTTGAATTTTTAAAAAAACTGAACAATCTGGAAATGAAATTTTGCTTTCCTCTTTAATAAATTCAACTTCTGGTTGTTGGTTTTCATTTAATTTTACATTTAACATGTCAATAAAAGAATCAATGACACTTTGAACCGATACCAATTCGAAATGTTTTCCTGAAACTTTAGAAACATAAGCATCCATCCAGTTTTTACTTTTCCCCATTAGTATTCCCACCTTTTGTGTAGACTATTTTATTCTACAAAAGGCTAGTTATTCTCACTTTTTTAAATATTAATCAATTTTCAAGGTTCTTTCCGACATAGGTAAATCCGAATCCAACTTATGAAGTTATAATAATAATAACCTCGCCTATTTCTCTAGCCCGTCTATACATAATTGACAGGCTAAACATATGTTAGTGTATATTCTATTTTCTTCATCGATGAAAGGATGAGAACGTATGGTAGCTAAAATCAATTCACTTACGATTGGTAACATTTCTGGAGGAACTTTTATTTTTGGAAATGTAAATCAAGTGTGTCCCGTTACAAGTACAGAATCCAATTCACAAACAGGTTCGGGATCAAATTCACGTTCAAATGCAACTCCAGTATCAGGTTCTCAAAACAGTTCTCCTCCAATCCCACCTAGTTCACCAACTACTCCGACACCTAATTCAGAGAGTGGAAATACACTGTAAGAAACAGTGAGAATTCCTCTCTGTTTTTTGCATGTTAAGCAAGGATCATGGCTATATAACCATCTCCTTCTCTAGATAAAAAGACTCGAATTAAGACGTTGTTTCCTTGATTTTATTAACTATATCTATGATGTTCTAATTTAACATCATTATTAGTATTATTTATTGTAATTGAGCTTGAAGGAGATGATATGAGTGATTGAATATACAGGCTGGAAATTTCACGATGACTATACAGAAATTTATGGTAGAAACTACTTAATTCATCATGCTGGCTCAATGTTGGTGCCAGTTTCAAGAATAAAAGGCTTAACTCATGACAATGTTTTGTCTGAAGAAAAGTTAAATCGTCTTCTTAAATCAATTGAAACTCACGGATATGTAACAACCGGTTCATCTCATGTTGATATTAATCTAACGTTATTTCCTAACGGTGAATTTTGCGTTGATGCTGGTGGTAATCATAGACCGTATTTAGCAAAAAAGCTCGGTATAACTATTATTAGAGCAGTTGTAGATGTGTGCATTCCACTTAACCTTTTAACAGAAGAACAAATTCAATATTTTGAATCTATAGGTTCTTACGATTTACCTAATAGCCCAGAATTAAAAGATGTAGCATATGCCCTAGAACTAATGCCTAGCCAACAACTTGCTAAACAAACTATAATTCATATTCAATAAGCACCTAATAGGTGCTTATTTTTTATTAGCTAAAATAATAAATATACTGACGAATATATCAGAATCCTTTAATTTATATCGTTCAGAAAGTCATAAGTTTTAGACAGAGATAAACCGTTTTAAAATGTATACTTATATGGGCTATTTTAAGTAGTTAGTGCTCATAAAAGCAACAATATTATCCCCATGATACAAGCGAGCTCTTTGATACAATAAGGGAGTTCGCTTATATTTTTAGTTATTGTGGAACAACTATAACTTTTAGCCCATGCCAGGGAATCCACCCATACCTCCATGTCTATCAAAACTTTGTCTTATGCTATCCATATTATCTCTCCTTCAAATAGGTTACAGTCTAGACTATGTAGAATCAGTAATAAGGCATAGACATATACCTATTCCCCCAAAAAAATAATGAAATCCCCAAAAATTTATTACTTATATTTATTAGATAACGTATTGGATTAAAGAGTAACAATATCATAATTGCTACATATTTATATACCCCACACTTTTAACGCCTTCATCACATCATCATTTTCACCTGGTGGTCAATTGTTTCGGTGATATTGAGCAGCAAGTGACACAACACTTACTGTTCTTTTTTATTTAAGTTATTTAAGTAAATAATTTGTCGTCATTTCATCACAATAAATAAGTTCAACCTAAATTAACCTTGAATGACTAACTTAAGTTGAACTTATTAAAATAAAAAAGCACCTTCGAAAGGATGCTCTTTTTTTCACAAAATAATTTCGTAAGAGTACAAATCGCTATATCTTCGTTCTAAATCACCGAATTGAATAGTACTATTTAGTTCTTTACCTTTTTGGATTAATTCAAGCAGATTACCTTATCCAATAAAGCCTGATCCCTCTTGAATTGGAACTTCTATTACCATACCGTCTTTAAACTTCACCAAGATTTTCACTAGAATCACCTAAAATCTAAGTTAGGTTCATTACAAACTACAAGAGTTAACTCCAATTGTTATTCAACAGTTTACCTACAGTTTAGTTGCTGATTGTTCCCTTAGTCCAAACTCTTTGATATACTTAGTGAACCAATTTTTGAAGAAGCCATGGGTTTTGGAGTTAATCTCTTAGAATCTATTAGCAAATGCAAGCATACTAAGAGAGATAAAAGCTGAGGTGGTTACCTAGGTCTTGATTGAGTTAATAAAAACGGAGGATTAACAATCAATAAAAAATAACCACTCCAACTTAGGAATGGTTATTTTTATTTATACATGTAACTGTTGATCTACCAATCTTTTTACTTTCTCGTATGCTTTGACTTCACCCTGATAAAAGCATGCACTATTCCAATCTTCTCTTTTCTCCGCATCTTTTCGCCACGCCTCAGATTGTTCTATTAACTTATCGATGTAATTAATAAACTTTTTCCTCTCCATTCCCCCGCCTACTCTCATTTAAATTGGAAATATTTACACAAATACTTGATAAGTAATATTTCTAGAATTCGGTGAGAATACCTGTTGGAATTTGTGACATTTCATTGAACTGTTGATAGATAATAAAAATTCTCTCCAATAAAGGAGGTCATTTTTATTATCTATAGTTACTAACGAGAATGAATTTTAAGATGAATGACTCATTTGCGATAATGCTGGAAGAAAAGGTGTAATAACGGTCATATGATTAGCTGCACTAGTTATAAATTTTGTATAAGCTTGATTATTATTTGTCCCCTGAGTCTGTTCCATTTCATTTACGACTTCTCTAATAGCTTGTCTTTCTTCTTCATCAACTAAATTTTCCTTTAGAGCTTTTCTAATATCATCAAACAAATCCTCTGAGTTAGCATTAACTATATTTATAGATTGGTCAGTTGAGTTATTATTTACTCTTGAATTGTTACCGTTTAAATAATAATAAGTCACATTTTGTTGGTTTTCTCTTCTTTTCTTCTTTCCCATCACATTCTGCGTTAGTGAGATAGTACGCTTTTAATTGAAAAGATTTAGATCGTATTATATCCGTTTTTGTATCCTTAATATAAAAAGGTTCTTAGATTGCATTCCTTTTATCCAGTCTCCTGCTCGCCCATCCATTGCTCAATATGATTATTAAATTCTTTCACATCTTTAAAATTCGATAAATGTTTAAATTGCTCAATATTAATATTACCTGATTTCACTTCAGATTCCCCAAAAATTATGATTCTAGAGTGCAGCAAACACACTTATATTTAATTAGTATTGATTGTTATTTGATACACCACTTAGAGGGAAATGGTTGCAGCCGTTGCCCTCTTTATTTTTTGTCTTATTTTGAATTGCGTTTAATAACCTTCTCCTTTTGTTCTTCAATGAGATTTATGGCATTAAACTTTTCGTGCTCATTCCTAACTTTTTCATCAAGCCCATGTGAATAAACACTAGCTGTGGTAACAAGGTTGCTATGACCTAATAGCTGCTGTAGCACACGTATATTACCTGATTGCCTAAGAAACATCTCCAAACCTGTATGCCTCCACAAGTGAGAATGAATCCTTTTATTAATACCTACATTCTTTAAAATCTTTTCTAAATGTGCTCTAAATGTAGAAGGACGCAATCTTTTACCATCGTTAGTGAGAAAAATATATTCACTATTAAATAAGTCATCATTGGCCACAATGAGTTCTTGTAATAACCTTGCTGTTTTCTTTGAAATAGATACAATCCTGAACTTCTTTGATTTTGTATTTTGAAAAGTTACTGACCTCTTATCAAAATCAACATCTTGTTTCTTCAGGTGTAGGGTTTCATCTACCCTTCCTAATGTGTCGAGCAACGCATGTAAAAGCACATATGATCTAAATTGAGTGTAATAACTTTTATTAAAAGCATTAAAAATTCGTTTTATTTCATCTACAGTCAATGTTTCAACCTTATATTTTTGGAACTTCACATTTCTAATTTCATTGAATACGTTCTCTGATAAAACTCCCTCACGTTTTAAGATATTAAAAGCAGCACGTGTCTTTTGAAGGTAGGTATTAACGCTAGATGGCTTTACTCCTTTTCGAGCAACCTGCTTAAAGCGACTACTTGCATCAGACTTTTCGTGAAGCAACCAATGTTTATATGGTTTATGACATTAATATATCTTTGCACCTTAAATAGAATCAAATACTTGACGCAGTTGAGCTGCGCTTTTATTGATTGCCTGCTGAGCTAGTGGGACAAATTCATGAAACCCAAAAAACCCGTGAATCATTGTTTCATAATTTTCATAGGTGACTGGAACACCGTGATTTTTTAATGTGTCCGCGTAGTCTTTTCCGCTATCTCTTAGAGGATCATATTGTGCTGTAATAATGGTAGCGCTTGGTAGACTCGATAGGTCTTCTAGTAATACCGGAGCGTTATAGGGATGCTGTTCTTCTTCTTTATTATTTAAGTACTGAAGGCGAAACCAATTCATTAGATCTTTTGAAAGAAAATATCCTTCGGCGTTTTCTTTCATAGATGCAGGGTGCTGATTTTTAAATCCTACAGACGGATAAATAAGCAGCTGATGAACAATGGATGGACCTTGTCTTTCTTTTGCTAAAATGCTTACAACCGCAGCAAGGTTACCACCGGCGCTATCCCCTCCAACGGCAATTTTGTTTGAATCGATATTTAATTGAGACGCGTGAGCTGAAATCCAATCCAAGGCATCATAGGCATCATTTACTCCAGCGGGAAATTTGTACTCAGGAGCAAGGCGGTAATCAACAGACACCACAATACAGTTTGATTCATTTGCATACGATCTGCATATGGAGTCATGACTATCCAAGCTTCCTAATACCCAGCCTCCTCCGTGGTAATAAACAAGAGCAGGAAATGGCCCTGTTCCTTCAGGTTCATACACTCGTATAGTGAGCGTGCGTTCATTTAATTCAATTTCTTTATTATATACTTTTTTAACTGCTTCTTTGGAAGGAGTTAAAGACATCTTTTCCATTTCTCTCAGCTGCGGGGGTGTAACGTCCTCTAAAGAAGGACGGGGCATTTCATTATACTGATTTAGAAATATTTGAATATGCGGATCTAAAGGCATTCTTCTCTCTCCTTTCAGGATAACTCTATATGTAATGATGAATGAAATTTCAGAAAAAATCCAATATATTGTCTTCTCAGCAAGCTTTTGTTTGTTTTTATTAAAAATGGGTATAACAATTAAATAAAGAGGATGATATTCGTATATATTGTAATACGTACAAAGGAGGCACAACGATGATTATTGTGTATATAAGCTTAGCTGTTGTTTTGGCATCACTTGCGTATCTTATTTACGTAGGCGTATCATTTAATAAAAAAATCAAGCCAACTGTGAACTCTGTAAATGCCACTTCTCAACATCTTCAAAACGAAACTGATCATATCAAAGAAAAAACAAATCATTTAAAAGTAACACAAGCAGCTATTAAAACCGATGTACAGTACAAAAAAGATTCGGTCAAATATACAGCCAACTCATTTAAACAGCTTGTTAATAGCTTTAAACGTTAAAAAAGGAAACCTCTATAAAGGTTTCCTTTTTTATTACATAGCTTGAGACGTATCTTTAGGAGGCGCAGACGTTTTGTTTCGGTGATAAATAGCGTTAATCTCTCCTCCAATAACTAGAATTAACCCCGTTAAAAATAGCCAAAGCATCAGAACAATAACGCCTCCTAAGCTTCCATACGTAGCAGAATAATTGCCAAAGTTGCTTACGTAAAATGAGAACCCTAAAGATGTCAGCTGCCATAACAGCGTAGCAGCGAGTGCTCCGGGCCATACATGGGCAAAAGGAAACGTTTTGTTTGGAGCTAATCTATATAATACGGATAAAACAAGTACCATAATGCCGACACCAATAATCCAGCGTAAAATATTTAAAACCACTGTTGTACCTGAAGGAAGAGAAAGCCATTCGCTTATCCAATTTAACAAAATTCCTCCAAATACCGGCAATAGAAGCGATACAACAATTGTTATGATTAGTCCAATCGTTAAAAGAATGGACAAACCTCTTACTTTAATAAACGAGCGCTGTTCTTTCACGTCGTAGGCTTGGTTCATCGCTCGGATAAAGGCGTTCATACCGTTTGAAGCGGACCAAATGGTTCCTAAAATACCTACAGTCAGTAACCCGCCGTTTGGTTGGCTTACAAATTGAGCTACGTTATCTTTAAAGATTGCAGCCGTTTCTCCCGGCATAACGCTTTGAAGGACACCGATTGCCTCTTCTGGTTTAATAGATAAATACGGAACAATCGATATCAGTAAAATAAGCATAGGGAACAATGATAGCATATAATAATAGGCTTGCTCAGCCGCTAGTCCCGTTGCTTGGTCTTCTTGAATTTCTTTACCAAGACTTTTTCCAAATGATAATAGCTTTTTCATGATAAACCTCTACTTTCTCTTTTTTTGTTCTTTTCCCATTTTATGCACTTTTCAACCTTGAAAGTGGAGAATTTCAAGCAAAATCTCAAATCAAACGACCAAGAGAAAGTAGAGTTATGTTTCCCACACAAAAAAGTTCCAGCTCAAAAGAGCCAGAACTTTTCATCAGAGTGTTTATGTAGAGCAGACTAGCGAATGTGTCCTTGTGCACCACTTAATTGCTGTTGCGCCATTGCAACAAGATGCTTCGTCATTTCTCCACCAACAGATCCATTCGCACGAGCCGTTTGTTCAGCGCCAAGCTGAACGTTAAGTCTTCCTGCAATTTCCGTTTTTAATTGATCAAGAAGCTGTTCAGCACCTTGAACTAAAATAGGATTACGATTTGCCATGTTTATCACTCCTTTCTTTCAAAAGCTTATATAGGTTAATGTTCCTTTCACTTGAAATTTTATACAACATCCTTCAAAAAAAAAGATCCCTGGCTATCGCCGAGATCTTTTTTTCTTTTTAAGCTTTTTTTACACTCGTTCAAGAGGCATTGTGCAGCAGCGGAAAGAACCACCGGATTTAATAATTTCAGATATATCAACTTCAATTACTTTATATCCTCGTTTCCTTAACTCCTCATTCACTTCTGTATTCATTGGTAGGCTAATCACCCGTTGATTACCAACTGATAATACATTAGTTCCCATCGTAAACTGCTCTTTTTTCGTTACTTCAATTAAGTCATATTTCATGCGAAGTAAATTTAATTCTTTCTCATGTAAAGCTGGTGAAAACACTAGCGCTTCTGTAGGTGATAAAATATTTAACACACAATCGAGATGAAGATAAGACCGATCAATAGGAATAGGAACAACCTCATACGTTGGAAGCAGCCCTTGGATATGCTGCACGCCTTCTTTACTTGTACGATCACTGAGCGCAATAAAAATAGCTTGTCCATCAATCAGCACATCTCCACCTTCAATAGGATGATCCGGTACCTGATGGAAAGGAATACCTTGCTGCTGCAGCCACTCTGCTAGCACTTGTTCTTCTCCACTTCGAATTTCACTGCCCATTTTCGTGACAATAATGGTATCTCCCAACGTATAGCCAATATCCCGCGTAAATACTTGTTCTGGAAATGGTTCTTGTGCAGATAGCCCGATGACTTCCACTCCTTCCTTTTGAAGGCATTCGACAAATTGACGGTGCTGCTTTGAAGCCAAGCTCTCATCAATATTTTCATCCGCATAATGCTTTTGTGTTTCATTAATAATTTCTTCAATTTTCATATATGTAGGTGGGCAAACAATCACACGTTTTAATGTATCATACTCATTTTTACACCCATAACTATTCGTCATTTTAGCTGGCTGTTTCATTTGCATCTTTTTTAATCCCCCTTCGTGCATTTATGTACAGTGTTCCCTAAATCGCCTGAAACATAAACACGATTTTGCTGAGGAAACAACCCTGCGCCTCTATATAAAAAGCTTTTTCATGCAAGAAAAACAAAAAAAACCAATACTTCTTCTAATTACAATAACTGTTAGTATAAAATAGTCTAGTAACTGTACAAAAAATTGGAGGTTACTATGAATAAAGTAGCGAACGCATTATATGCGAGCAGGAAAATTTTATTAATACTGTGGATGATCCTAATTGTCGGATTTGGCTTTTATGCAGCTAAGCTTCCTTCTGTGCTAGGAGGAAACGGATTTGAAATGAAAGGAATGTATAAAGATACCGAGCAACTTTTAGTTAATAAATTTGATGTTAGCGAATCTCAGATCATCGTTTTGTTTGAAAAAAAAGACGGAGTTTCTGACCGAAAATTCCAGCAAACAATCGCTCAATATATGCAAAAAGCGAAGAACAAATCAGACGCTTCGAAAGTCGACATACCAACGGCTTCTAACAAGATGATAAAAGGAAACAAAGCGTATGGAATTATCCACTTTAATCACGATGAACGATACGTTTATAAATAGCAACACAGCAGACGTGTATTTTGTGTTAGAAGATAAGCAAGCTATGCTGAATGAAAAGCCTTTAAATAATGCCTTTACTTTTATAAAGCAATTAAAAGAAGATTCGTTAGTTAAGCAAGTCGATTCTATTTCTAACGCTTTAAACGTAAAATCAAGTGATCAGCTGCAAGCTATGCTGGAAAATCCCCAGATAAGCGCACAGACAAAGCCAGCTGTAGATTCGTTCATTAACGGACATTATATGCTAATAAAAGCTACGCTAGATACATACCAAAATTCAGATCAAGCGAAAGATTTTGTTCGAAAATGGAAAGACAAACGTTCACCTTTCACCGTTCATATTGGCGGCTATCCAAAATTCGAACAAGAAATATTCGATGAAATTTATGAAAAAGCTCCGTATGGTTTGGCTCTTGTTTTATTTTCAACGTATGTCATTTTAATGATTGCTTTTCGTTCTGTCCTCATTCCTTTAAAAGCTATCATTATGAATATTTTAAGCTTAACAGCCACGTTTGGCTTACTTGTATGGCTGTTTCAAAATGGACATTTAGGTCTTACCCAATCCAATATTGCTTTAGTGCTGCCAGTCTTTGTTTTCGGCCTTGTATTTGGGCTTAGCATGGACTACGAAGTCTTTTTGATTTCGCGCATTCACGAAGTGTATCATCAAACTAATGATAATAATATAGCAACGGTAGAAGGGTTAGCTTCTACTAGTAAAATCATTACGAGCGCTGCTTTAATTATGATTGTAATTACAGGAGCCTTTGCTTTTACAGACGTAACACCTGTTAAACAAATGGGTGTAGGAATTGCCTTAGCTATATTTATCGATGCAACGATTGTCAGAATGCTTCTTGTCCCTTCTCTTATGAAATTGCTTGGAGATGCCAACTGGTGGTTTTTTACTAAAAAACGCGATAAGTCCAGTTCCAACGAACAGTTAAAATCATAATAAAAAACCCGCTCAAGTGAGCGGGTTTTGCATTGAAGACTCGTTTATCGACTTAATTTAGCAAAAGCAATAATGCCTTCTTCATCGTCTAATTCCAGTTCTAGTCCTGCTGCGTATGGGTCTACGTTCATTTCCGTATCCAGCCAAAAGCGCAGCGCTTCAATAATGTTCAGAGTAATATGAACCTGCTTACGATCATGCACGTATGACTCTGCTGAAAAACCGTAGTCATCATCATACATTAGCTCAATCTCTACTTCTTGAGGTTGAACTTGTTTTTTTTCTGCGATATACAGGCACATCGCATTGATAATATCTTGTTCAGAAATTTTTATTGTCTCCAAGATTTCACTTCCTCATTTTTACGCTTGTTGCTACGTACGCTTTGGAATAACTTTACTACAAGAAGAATTAAAGCTACAATCACAAGCATGTTTACCATAAAGCCTAAAATCGGTCCTAATGGTCCTAAGCTAGATAGTAAGCTTCCAAATAATAAGCCCGCAATCCCTCCCATTAAAAGACCTTTCATTAAACCACCGCGCTTTGAGCTAGCCGCTGTACTTTTAGATGATGAGTTTTTAGACGTATTATTTTGCTTAACCGAGTTGTTGTTATTGTTTTTAAATAAGCTTGATTGGTTATTGCTTCCGCTGTCAAAAGAGCGCTTTCCTGATTTATACCCTTTTGCACTTGCTACGTTTGAACCGTCATGAATAAGTGATCCACCGACTGGTGAAAACACAACCGCTAATGCGATAAATGCGGCCAATAATTTTTTTACCATTTCTTTCCCTCCACTAAATGACTAACGTCACATATGTTTTTTCATATATGATTTCCATATATGTTCCTACGTTTCATCATACCAAAAGGTTTCACTTTTTTATATAAAAATGCATCAAGCTCCATTAAATGTTCACAGGATTAAACATTTAGACGTGTTTCGTATGTATATGAGATCATTTAGGTATAAATCAGAGACGTTCATAAAACTAACAAAAGTCCTTCATCTTCATTAAATATAGCTTATTTTACACTTCGCCGAAAACATTATCTAAAATTTCTATTTTTGAGGCAGTGACTTTTGCAGAATTCTTTGTGTGCTCCACTAATTTAATAATGTCTTTATGCGCCTGCTTAGCACCTATTATTAATAAAGGAACACCTATTACATTAATTTTTAACCTTCTTGAAAAGAAACCTCCTAGTGTCATAGATAAAGGTACGGTGGGAGATGTATTGGAAAAAAGTATTTTCGTTTGTAATTCTCCTTTTTTATTTAGCAAATCGGCTAAATCATACATAGCAGGAACTACTACTTTTGAAGACCCTCTCCCTAATGTGTATACTTCATTTTTTTCTTCATCACATCCATGAAAAATTAACTTCCCCATATCCTTAGAAGTCAATTTATTAAAAACATCAATATTTAATATTTCTTTATCAGTTGGTTCTCTATTAACAGGGAGCTTTTTTAGATGGTAAGCAGCTGCCAATGCTGATGAATGTGTGCCTCCGTAGCAGTTATAAATATAAATCATCTTGTCATCTCCTAAATAACTAACTCTCCTTTCATTATGATCAAAATTTCTCTGCTCCATTCTTAGATTTTCCGGAAGGAATTCTGTTCTTTCCCCATTAAAACCCGTACAAAAAACATCCTTGAATACAATTGTTACACTCCACTCTTTACGTCACACAACTACTTCCCTCTTGATTGAGGTTTAAAAAGATTCAAGAAATTCTTGGTAATAGAGACACTCAAACAATAACAATAAAGGATCTATGTACTTATATGACGAATAACATACAGGAAAAAGCGTCTCAAAGATTTAGTGAATGGATGAAATTTGTCTCTGAAAACTTCTAACATTGCACGTTTGTAGTTAATTCGTGGTCAATACTTCATGTTATCTACTTACTCTCTCATAAATAAGAGCTTTCTCTTATATGAATATGTATAGATAGACTACAGTCAAAAAGGAGAGATACGATGTTGAATGAACAGCTGCCATTATCAACAGCAAATTTATCAGATGCAATGGAAGGTGCAAACCACTTAGACTTTTCTATTAAGCCATTGCAGCGCCATTACAAATTATTTGGGCCGGCTCTTACCGTAGATACGCCTGCAGGCAATAATTACTCAGTGCTTGAAGCGATTCGAACAGCGGAGCCTGGAAGTGTACTCGTTATTGATGGAAAAAGCTACTGTAACCGTGCTTTAGCAGGAGACTTTGTGGTAGCAATGGCAAAACTTGTTGGAATAAGCGGTATTGTACTAGATGGTGTTATACGAGATCAGGAAGATATTGAAAAGCTCGACTTTCCCGTATTTTGTAAGGGCTCTACGATCGCAGCAAGCAGCAAAAAAGAAAAAGGAAAAGTAAATGAAACCATTTCCTGCGGGGGCGTGAAGATCTGTCCTGGCGATTTTATTGCAGGTGACGATGGTGGAGTCATTGTAATTCCTAAGGATGAAGTGGAAAAGGTATTAGCAAAAGCGCGGGAAAAGTGGCAAAAAGATAAAGACAGAGAGAAAGAAGTATTAATTAGCAAAGAAACCGTGTATACGTATTTAGATAAAGCCCTAAAATAAAAGACCTCCGCTTGGAGGTCTTTTATTTGTCATATTGTAAAAATTCTAATCGATTTCCGAACGGATCGTGGACAAAAAAACGCTCTCTCCCTGCAATAGGCTCTTCTTCAGAAAGAACGCAGCCTGAATGTGCCAATTTACGTCTAAGCGCCTTGATATCTTCCACGACAAAAGCAGGATGCGCTTTTTTAGCAGGTATGTAGTCATCTTGAATACTGATATGCACTTCTTGAGTCCCACATTGAAACCATATGCCGCCTCTGTTCCTTAAATTTCCCGGCTTAGGAACAGTTTTCATTCCTAAAAGATTTTCATAAAAATTTCTTGCTTCTTGCTCGCATCCTTCTGGACCAAGAAGCTGAACATGATCAATTCCTAGAAACATCCACAAACCCCTTTCAAAAAACGGCTTTCTAAAAGTTATTAATCAATGACTCTAGGATTATGAATAACCTGCAGTTCTTTTACAGCTTGCTTCATTTCGCTTTTGCAAATTGGACAAGTTGGCTGATCTCCGCTTTTAAAGTTATCTCGAACCCAACAATTACACGTATCTGATGTACATTCCCAAACTTTTGTTTCTTCAATAACAGCCGGCTCTAAATTTTTACGATTATACATACACATCGTCTCCTTTAAACAGTACTTTTTAAGTGGATAATAAATGAAGATTAACTTAGCGTGTAAATGTGGTAAATGGTGCAAGATAAAGTGATACTATACATCCGTAAATCAATCTTTGAGGAATACATACGGCGTCTTGAAAGACTAAAATATAAATGAAGTTATAACAAAGCAGATAGCAGTTGCTTTTCTTAAAACAACGGGATAGTCTGAAAAGAACAAAAATGAAGATCACAAAAATTATATATTTTACTATTATAACAGAGTTTATAATTTTTTACAAATCAGCTTCCATTTACTTGTTTTGCTTTTCGTAAAAAGAAAAAAAGCGAGCACATGATTCTGCTCGCTTTTCATTTCTTATCGAGTTTGTCCGTTTCCACTCATAATATATTTAATCGTCGTAAGTGCAGGAAGTCCCATTGGACCGCGTGCATGAAGCTTTTGAGTCGAAATCCCAATTTCAGCTCCAAATCCTAAAGCTCCTCCGTCAGTAAAACGCGTAGATGCATTATGATATAATGCGGCTGCGTCCACTAAAGACATAAAGCGTGAAACGGCTTGTTCATCTTCCGAAATGATGGCTTCAGAGTGTTTTGTGCCATATGTTTCGATGTGGTCAATAGCTTCATCCACACTCTCTACTACTTTCATCGCGATAGCTAAGCGCAAATACTCTTCAGCCCAGTCTTTTTCAGCCGCTGGTTTTGCTTCAGGAATTTCAGCTACTGCTGCTTTGTCACCATACACTTCAATATTATGATCGTTAAATGCTTGAATTAATTCATCTTTATGAGAATCAAGCCAGTTCTTGTGCACAAGAACCGTTTCTGCTGCGTTACACACGGCAGGTCGATCTGTTTTCGCGTTAATCAAAATCGGAATTGCCTTCTTAACATCAGCTTGTTCATCGATATAAATATGGCAATTTCCGACTCCCGTTTCCAACACGGGAACCGTTGCGTTATTGACAACTGCTTGGATCAATGAAGCCCCTCCGCGCGGAATCAGCACGTCAACATGCTCTTTCATTGTAAATAATTCTTGCGTAGCTGCACGATCTGTACTTGAAATAAACTGTACCGCTTCTTTAGGAATTGGAGTTTCATCAAGAGCTTTATGGATAATGTCCACGATAGCTTGGTTAGATGAAATAGCTGAAGAGCCGCCTTTTAACACAATGGCATTTCCAGATTTCAACGCTAGCCCTGTTGCATCTACCGTTACGTTTGGACGTGCTTCATAAATCATTCCGATAACGCCAAGAGGCACGCGTACTTGCTTCACATCTAGACCGTTCTCTAGCGTCCAGCTTGATAGAATATCTCCTGTTGGATCATCTAGCTCAGCAACTTCACGAAGACCGTTTGCAAATTCTTTTACACGTTCCACTGAAAGAGCAAGGCGATCCATCAGCGCTTCGTCAAAACCTTTTTCTTTCCCGTTTTTTAAGTCTACTTCATTTGCTTTTAAAATATACTCCGTGTTGGTTTCAAGTGTAGAAGCAATGGTTAACAGCGCATCGTTTTTTTGTTCTGTTGTTAGTAAACTTAATTGCTTAGCTGCTTTTTTTGCTGAAATAGCTTGTTCTTCTACTGAGTACTTTTCATTTGTTTGTAACACCAAATCACTCCTGGATTCGTTATAGTTTTGTTTGATTTTAAAAGGTGAGGCATAAGAGGTAAAAGCAATCATGCAAAGAAAAGGAAAGGCTCCTTTTCTTTACAGCATGTTTGCTTACAAACCGACCGACACTGGAATTTCTAAGTGACATACCAGACCTTCGCTGTCTACAATCGGTTGATCAATTGGCTCATTCTGTGCAAGTTCATCAGATGAATAGTTTGTCACGCCAAGAGCCAGCTCATTTTCGTCTTTATCTAGAATACGTACAACTGCTCGTTCACTAAAGTGGCCTTTAATATATTTAACATGCTCGCGAAGTAAAGGCTCTTTATCTTCAATAATTGCACGTTTTGCAGTATCTTCGACTACTATTTCCCCTTCAGGACCAGAGTTAAACGCAATCCACTGCTTTTTCTGATTAAGGTTCACAGAATCGTCATCAGATTTAAAATAGGTTCCTGTCGCATCGCCGTCAACCGCTTGTGTTAAAATGTTTGTCACGCCCGCTCTTCCTAAAAATGCTGGAATCCCTGACGCCATAGCGATTTTGAACGCGTCAATTTTCGAGCGCATACCGCCTGTTCCAACTGAACTTCCTGAATCTCCTGCAGATTCTTCGATTTCTTGTGTAATTTCCCCTACATGAGGAACTAATTTCGCATTTGGATCCTGGCGAGGGTCCGCGCTGTATAAACCATCGATATCCGATAAAATAATAAGCAGGTCGGAATCCACTAATCCAGCAACTTTAGCTGAAAGCGTATCATTATCGCCAAATTTTAATCGATTGATGGTTACCGTATCGTTTTCATTGACAATTGGTACAATGCCGCGTTCTAACAGCACATTAATCGTATTCCGTGCATTATTGTAGCGATTTTCATCTGAAAAATCGTCTCTCGTAATTAAGATTTGAGAAGCAACATATCCGTGTGACAGAAATAGTTCCGAATAAGCTTCCATTAACAGTCCTTGACCGATTGACGCAGCTGCTTGTTTTTCAGGTAAAGAGCTAGGTCGTTCTAAACAGCCAAGCTTGCGGTATCCAGCAGCTACAGCTCCTGATGAAACCAATAGCACTTCATGACCGCTGTCTTTTAAGTCTACAACTTGATCCACAAGGCGCTCGAGCTTCCGTCTGCTGATTTCACCGTGCGAACTTGTTAATGAACTACTTCCAATTTTAATTACAACCCGCTTCTTATTGTCGGGACCCATCAAATCACTCCTAGTGTGTTCTTTAAGTTTTCTTGTTTATAATTATTGATTATTTTTTTGTGGTGAGGAATTCACGAAGAAGATAAGTGACGAATTAATTAGTACTTGCCACTTTTTGTAGTTGAGCACTCATTTCTTTTGAACGCTTTGATGCTCCTTTGACTGCTTGCATCATTGCTTCTCCGCCGCCGTGTTTAGCTAAGGCGTCTAAACCAGCTGCTGTTGTACCGTTTGGAGACGTCACATTTTCACGAAGCTCCGTCGGCGTTTCATCTCTTTCCATCATCATTCTTGCTGCACCGTAAATGGTTTGGGCGCCAATTTCACGTGCTAGCTCAGGATTGAGACCTTCTTCTTTAGCTGCTTTTTCTATATGCTCCATAAGGAAATAAAAATAAGCGGGTCCACTTCCGGCAATTCCTGTGAAAATGTCCATTTGAGGCTCATCAATCACGTATACTTTTCCAATTGCAGAAAGCAGTTCTTTTGCTGTTAGCACAGCATCCATTGCAGCATATTGGCCTGGAGATATAGCCGTTGCTGATTGCTGAATCATACTTGATGTATTCGGCATCACTCGAATGACCTGCTGTTCATCATGCAATAACTCTTCCATGTAAGAAGACGAAATCCCTGCAAGAACAGATAGGACAAGCTGATCTTTATTTATTTGAGGCTTTAATTCGTTTAATGCCTCTTCAGCACCTTTTGGCTTCATCGCTAGAATAAAAACGTCAATGTCGTCTGTTTTCAGCTCGCTGCGCTTTACTCCTTTGATACCATATCTATTTTCAAGTTCGTGCAGTCGCGCATCATTGCTTCGATTTGTTACGATAATATTTTCAGCAGGTAATTTCTCTGCACTGACCATACCAGAGATCATCGCTTCTGCCATTGATCCAGCACCTAAAAAAGCAACTTTTTGTTTTTGATCCATCAAATCTCCCCTGTCATTTGTTCGTATTTTTGTTCTCGTTTCTTTCAACGGTTCCTATAGTAACATGCTGAAAAAGAGTGTCAAGTTGAATTTAACCGTTTTTTTCCTTCTTGAGCGTATAACCTTACGCACATGTAAGCGCAAACAAAACTTTTTTAAATAATTTTTTTTGCGAAAAAAACCGATTTTTTTTATAAAAATACGTTTATATAAAGAAAATCGGGGCATACTATATAGTTTGGGCTTTAAAATTTTTTACAAAAAATAGAGGAATTTTGGAAACGTTATTTGAACAATATAATAGGTTTGCTAAAATGAACCTATGTACCAGCACCTTGGTTTTTTTAGAAAAATTTACTTTTGATGTAAACCATGCTGTGCTGTCGTCGACATTAAAATAAACAAAACGACATACAATCTACGAAGTGTTTAAACATTATTGGAGGTTCTACTATGAAGAACAACTCGTTTTCTACAGTTCCATCGTCTTCAGAGGGAATAGAGAAACAAGATTTACACGTGGTGGGAATTGGCGCTTCTGCTGGAGGGTTAGAAGCTATTGAGCAGTTTTTCGCTAATATGCCTTCACCAAATGGAATGGCGTTTATTATTGTGCAGCACCTTTCCTCTAAATATAAAAGTTTTATGCCAGAACTTTTAGCAAAAAAAACAGGAATGAATATCGAACTGACACAAGACGGGATGACTTTACAAGAAGACACAATTTATTTAAATCCTCCCCATCATTATGTGACCGTTATCAATCATACTCTTCGCCTTCGTCCTTATGAGGAAAATGATCAGGTAAAGTATCCGATTGACACCTTTTTTCATTCTCTTGCTGCCGCAAAAAAATACCGGTGCACAGCCATTATTTTATCGGGAAAAGGAAATGATGGAACAGGAGGAGCAAAAACGATACGAGAGTACGGCGGAACTGTACTTGTACAAGATGGAAGCACAGCAAAGTATAGAGATATGCCTG
This sequence comes from Priestia aryabhattai, assembly GCF_023715685.1. NCBI lineage: Bacteria > Bacillati > Bacillota > Bacilli > Caryophanales > Bacillaceae > Priestia > Priestia aryabhattai. Next base: position 456,656 of record NZ_JAMBOQ010000004.1, on the reverse strand, counting down.
TAAGCGCTATCAATGCACACCTTGCTGATTATATTCTTTCTCCTGCTGATATGCCTGACCTTGTGCAAACGCATGTCAGCCAAACTGAATTTACATATAATGAAGAAACGCTGCACTACATTTATTCATTAATAAAGAAGAAAACAGGCATTGATTTCTCTATGTATAAAAAAAACACGGTGCTGCGACGACTTGAAAAGAGAATGGCTTTACTCGATCCTCCCTCTCAAACCATGGAAGAGTACCGGGACTATTTATGTAAAGAAGCCGAAGAAATCGTCGAACTGCAGCGAGACCTGCTGATTGGGGTTACACAATTTCTTAGAGATAAAGAAGCATTCTCTATTATTGAAGAACAAGTCATTCCTCAATTAGTTGAAAGAAAGATTCATAGCCAAGAAGATGAAATCCGCATCTGGGTAGCAGGTTGTTCTACTGGTCAAGAAGCATACACATTAGCTATTTTGCTTTATGATTATTTATCAACAATCAACCGTTATTTCGGTGTCCGAATCTTTGCTACAGACATCGATCGTCATGCAATCAAAAGAGCTAGTCAAGGTATTTATGAAGAAGCGGAAGTTTATTCTTTCTCAGCAGCTCAGATTAATGAATATTTTGAGCAAACAAAACACGGTGGTTATCAAGTTAAAAAAACAATTCGCAAAATGATTGTTTTTGCCCCGCATAATATAGGAAAAGATTCGCCTTTTGTAAACGTCGACTTAATTAGCTGTCGAAATATGATGATTTATTTTCAAGCTGAACTGCAGCAGCGTATCTTGTCTCTTTTTCATTTTTCTTTGACAGAAGAAGGTGTACTTTTTTTAGGTCCTAGTGAAACAACAGGCAATTTGTCTGATTTGTTTCGTCCTATCAACAGTAAGTGGAAAATATTTAAGCGTTCCGGACAAGCCAGCCAACAGATTACGGGAGCTTTTAATCTTTCAAAAGCAAACTTGCATGAAAGTGATTTTTCTAGCGTGCCGCTGCCAAGTCAACTTTATAAGCCGCTTCCTTCACTTAAACTAGATGAGATGTATCAGTCGATGATTGATCACTTTATGAGCCCTTGTCTTGTATTAAATGAATGCAGCGAAGTTATATTTTGTTCAAAAAAAGCGACTCAGCTTATTAACGTTCCTGTAGGGAAAATTAATTCTACTATTTTCAAAATGGTTCCAGTTCACGTCTCTTTAGCCATTGGAGCAGCTATTAAACGTGTAAAAGAGCAAGGTATGAGCGTATGCTGTCAGCACATTGAGTTTGTCATAAACAACGTTCAGCGCCGTTTTAATATTACGATATCTGCTCTTCCAACAAATCACTCTCTTTATTTACTCATGTTTGATGAACAGACAGATGATGCCATTATTAATAAAGAGGAGCCCCTGTTTCTTAATCAAACAAGCTCCATTAATGAGCTTGTAGTAGATTTAGAGCAAGAGCTTCATTACACGCAACAGCATTTGCAAACAACGATTGAAGAGCTAGAAACAGCAAATGAGGAGCTAAAGTCTACGAACGAAGAACTGATCGCTTCTAACGAAGAGCTGCAGTCCACAAATGAAGAATTGCAGTCTGTTAATGAAGAATTAATTAGTGTTAACAACCAATATGAGCGGAAGATTGAAGAATTAACGGACTTAAACAACGATATTGATAATTTATTAATCAGTACAACTATTGCTACCATCTTTTTAGACGAGCAGCTCAATATCAAATTATTTACGCCCGAAACGAAAACGGTGATCAACGTTCTTCATCAAGATATTGGAAGACCTTTCTTTCATATCTCGCATAACTTTAGATATGACCATCTAATCGAGGACGCAATGCATGTTTTAAGAACAAATAATACCCTTCAAAAAGAAATTCAAAGCTACGATAACCAATGGTACAGCATGAAAATGATGCCTTATCGTACGAATGAGAATTTAATTAACGGTGTAGTTATTACGTTTATTAATATTACAGAAATTAAACGATCAAATGAAGAATTGGCTATTACATCATTTGCAGTGGCTCATAGTCCTACGGGCATTTTCATTACGGATCATCAAGGTAAAATTAAGTACATTAATCAAAAATTTATGGAACAAAAGCATGCGCCACAGGAAGTATTTGGGCTACACCTCTATGACTTATATACAAAAAAGCTGGGTGTTAAAAGATTTCCTAAAATTTGGAATGAAGTATACAGAGGCGAAAAATGGAACGGGGAAATTTCCTACGTTCAAGAAAACGGAGAAACCGTTTGGGAACAGTTAGCCTTGATGCCTGTTAAAAATGATCAGGATGAAATCATCCATTATATTGGGGTAAGCGAAGACATTTCACAGCGCAAACAGTCGGAAATGATGCTCAAAAATTCAGAGATGCTGTCAGCACTTGGACAGCTGGCTGCTGGCATTGCCCATGAAATACGAAACCCTCTTACATCATTAAAAGGTTTCTTACAGCTTATGATGCAAGAAGAAACGTATAAAAAAGAATATATGGATGTCATGATGTCAGAGTTTAACCGCTTAGAACTGATTATTAGCGAACTGCTCATTCTAGCTAAACCCGAAGTTGTAAAATATGAAAATAAACAGATAAATTTAATTCTTCAAGATGTGTGTACACTATTGCATACACAAGCCATTCTTAAAAACATTACCATTTCAACAGATTTTGAAGAAAAATTACCTGTTGTTCATTGTATTGAAAAAGATATGAAACAAGTATTTATCAATATGGTGAAAAATTCTATTGAAGCAATGGATGACCCTGGGTCTATTCTGGTGGTATCTAAATTTGATCCAGGTACAAATCAAGTAGTCATCCAAGTGATAGATGAAGGAAAAGGCATGCCGAAAGATCGATTAACACGAATTAGCGAGCCTTTCTATACAACAAAAGAAAAAGGAACAGGATTAGGATTGATGGTGAGTCACAAAATCATTAGTAATCATAAAGGAAGCATTTCGTATGATAGTGAAGAAGGAAAAGGAACAACGGTAGAAATCCGATTACCGCTTTCTTAATGTACTTTGTTCTTCTGTCTTAAACAGTCAAGCTCCTGATCAATTAAATCTTGAATGTCAAACAAATGTGTAGAGACCAATTCAATATATTCTCCTTTTCCTGCTTCAATTACGTCGGAGCGGATAATACTCAGGAGGTCTCGAATGGTTAGCACATTTATTTTCATTTCTCGAAAATGGCGTTGAAGATCAACTAACTGCATTCTTTTCGCCGTTTCTACATCTGTGTCCCTGACTGAAAAATCTTGGTTTACTTGTGATGAGTCTTGCATAAGCATAGAGCGAAACTGTTGAAGTGTTGATTGAACACTCGTGATTGTTCATGAACAGGATGGCAGAAAATAGCATGCAGCGAATGATAGGCTTCAGGCTTAAAATGAAAATCAAAAAGAGCAACCGGGTTAGAAAACGTGCGCATATTTACTTCAATTCGCACTTCTTCCTTTCCCTGGAGTGCTCTTTTTACTTTTTCTTGGCTATCTTCATCAACTAGATCTAAAAGGTTCTGAACAGGTGGGAAATTTTTAGTGACGCTTGGTGTAAATTCAATTATTTCATTGTCTTTATTGAGTAAAAACATTGGAACCGGAATGTGTTGAATCGGCAAACTGATCATATTTCTTCCCCCATTACTAACATTTTATCTTGCGTCGAACTTTCTTTATTATTGATTAGAAGCTAGTCTTTAAAGGCTTGAATATGATTAATGAATATGATTTTTGAAGATCCTGAAGCCGACAAATCGTGCGTGTTGAGAAGCCTGCTGCCTACTAATACAAGTGGATGTTGCGGCATGCTTTCAATCTCAGCAATATACTTTTGTAAATCCGGCAAGAGGTGTACCTGCGAGATAGACAAGTACACTACATCAGGGTCCCATCTTTCAATGCTTTTTAGAGCGAACGGTAGCGGCAAGTTTGCTCCCAAATTTTTAACTTCCCATCCCTGTTCCCTCATAAGTCCTGCAATCATTTTAATGCCTAAGTAATGCTCTTCTCCTTCAATGCAAAAAAGAAGCGCTCGATTACGCTGAAGCAATTGCTGCAGTTAAAGCTGAAAGCGAGTTAACACATAGTCACAGGTTGTAGTAGCAAAATGCTCGTCCGCTACTGAAATTTTATTTTCTTGCCACCTTTTTCCTATTTCATACATCGCTTCTGTCAGAAACGTGTATACGCTAGTTGAAGAATGGCCTTCTTCTATATATAGCAATGAGCAGCCAGCTTTTTTGAACGTCTCCTTCTAGCAAATAATCAGCTAAAGCCGCTACATTACGAGAGTAAACGATAAGATCACGCCCTTTTCTTAAAGTTACAATAAGTCTCTAGGCAAAACTTCCTTTTTGCAAGATGGACAAAATGCGTAGACGCCTTTATTTTCATCGAAATCTACGTTCATCGGCTGCTTGCATGCTTTACATACAGCATGTACGTAGTTTAAATATTTTTCTACTAGTAAACGTGTTGCCCCACTTGTTTTCCCGCAATAATAGCAAATAAACCTTATTTTTCCTTTTTTTGTTACCTCTACTTCTCGCATATGCTGACAAGATTCACAGCGATCCCAACTGCGAAGGTAATTGCTCAAAGAATATTGTGGTTTATTTGTTTCTATATACATTTTTGTTTCTTGATTTCTCGTTTTATCTTCCGTAAAGTCAATTGACCGAATAAGCTGTTTAGCGCCTAGCTTTGACTCAATTCTAGCTGCCATAAACGCTTCATTCTTTTCACCATAGGGCATATTAATCCATATAGTGGATTCATCTATGATAAGCAGTGACATTGGAACAGCAGATGAAATGACATGAGCACCGTCAATTCGAACTTCTTTTGGTTCACGAGTAAGAACGGTCGTTTCACCTTTAAACGAACTTAATATATCCCATATTTCTTGAGGAATAAGCGAAGCATAAGGAATACACAATAAAATCTGCTGCCGAGCTTGATATAAGTCTTTTTTTAACTGGCTATTGTTCGATGGATGGTACCAAATCAATTTAGGGTGCTGAATGACTTCTTTTAAAAATTGCTGAGGTTGGTATACTTTTTGATTCTCGTTAAAATGGTTGACCAACTTCCATAACGCTCGCTGCTTTGGTACACGTTGTTGAACAAACGGCTCGTCTGAAATCATAATAAATTTTCCTTTTGAACGCGTCACCGCTACATTTACTAATCGGTCGCTATTTTCATTAGTTAAAAGTAAACCTGGTTTCGACTGCGGCTTTGTATCGACCGTATCAAAAATCATTATATCTCGTTCCGCGCCTTGAAATTTATGTACGGTTGCTGCAATTATATCGCTAGTTGGTTCAATATCTTGAAGAAATGCATTGATCAATTTAGCTTGAGACTTATAAGGAGTCACATAGCCAAGAGTAGACGAAGAAGCTTTGCGTGCCCGTAGCATCAAACTTACCGCCAAAACAGCCGTTATCACATTATAGCGTGAGCCAGAAGCGACATCTCGCATAGCGGAAGAATGCAAATGACCAATATTAAGCACAAGCGCTGCTTCATGAGCAAACGGCCGGCTGCTTGCTACTACTTCTCGACTTATAACAGAGTGATGATCTGCTACTCGATTGCTGTAAATATAGCGATTTGTAAAAGCTGAGATACCTTTATGCATTCTTCTTTGCTTCGTTAACATAAAAAGATGCGGGTGTATCTCACCGCTTTCTACTTGTTCGACAAGACCCGTCTGTTCAAATAAATCTCGCTGTAGCCACTTTTTTACTTCAGTGTGAGAAGATTGAGATACCGGGGGAAGCTGTTTAAAATCGCCACATAAGACAATTCGTTTTCCTAGCGTAGCTGCAAAAGCAATTTGCGGTGCATACGCCATGCTAATTTCGTCTACCACAACCATATCAAATTCACTTTGATAAAGTAATCGGTCAATAGCCGCTTTTGATAAAGTAGTGCCTACAATATACGCTTGATCAAAAACATTTTTCTCCGCTTCAATCCACTTGTTACGAAGGGCGTTTAGCTTTTTGTTAACTTGCTGAAGTCGGTGAGCTCTATTGGGGTACCTACTTAAGTAAACTCGTTCTTCTTGTAAATCCCGCATCTCCTGAGCTAAATCTGGATCATCTTCTCCAATTACTTCTTCTACTTTTATATTTTCTAAGCCGCTGCTTTTTGTTGCTCCGTATCGAATGAGTTTTCCTTTTTTCCAAACTTCTTTCTTTTTTAACTGACGTGCAGTTTCTTGCAGCAAACCGTCCACCGCTGCATTACTGTGAGATAATAAAAGGATCCGCTTTGATTTCCTGTAATAGCTTGCCGCGATTTTAGACAGCGTATATGTTTTTCCTGTCCCAGGAGGCCCCCAAATATACGTGGTACGGTTATAACGCGCTCGTAATAACACTTCGTGAAGAGCGTTCTTAGACGTATGCTCACTATGACGAACAGGACTATCGCCTCTCATAAGACGTTTGATTCTCACTACTTTTTGTTTGTAATCTTTCGCTTCCGTGAGTCTATCAATGAGAGCCTGCAATAATTCCCATGGTTCGTTATATATATCGAGTTCGTCTACTTCTTGTCCAATAAACGTATCTATTTTAAGGTACAAATCAAATCCTTCTGTTCCGATAACTTCTCCTTTACTCTCTTTATGCTGGTGGACAAGGCGTACCTGAGCTCCATCAAAAAGGTATAAATCGGCTGTGCGTTCAAACCGGTAAAGGTACGCATCCTCCTGCTGCCCTAAGTACTCTCCTATTCCTACCGTATACTTTTCTCCGCCGTGTTTCTTCATATAATTAATCTCAATGGAAAGTGCTCTCACCCATGCTTTTAAATATGAAGAGATAGAGCGTTTTTTCATAGATGTCAAACTCCCTTTTTATCCGTTCATTTCTAACTTGTCTATTCTATCATGTCATTTGAATATAGCATAGCTTCTTTCTTCTTCACCTTTATGAAAGCAGAATACCTTTTTTACTATCCTATCTTTATAGACAAATTAAGACTTTTTTTCATGATAATCGTAAAAAAACTGCGTTTTTTGCAGATTTTTTGCGTTTTTTCTATAAATTTAGACGTATTGTTACAAATTTGTAATATAAAACCCACCTTTTTGTCATGAGTTTGTTACATATTGCTGATAGAATAAGAGACAACTATTGGGAATAAAGGAGAAATATTAGATGAAAAAACATATTTTTACATTAGGGGCAACAGCTTTAGTATCAATTGGAATTGCAGACGCAGCATCGGCTGACACAGACACGCATAAAGTAAAAGCTGGAGAAACGTTATTCAGCATCTCTCAGCAGCATAATGTAACAGTTGAGGATTTAAAAAAGTGGAACGGTCTTTCTTCCACACTGATTTATGCAAACCAAACATTAAAAATTGGATCTACATCTACTGACTCTTCATCTAATTCAACTCCAACTACGACATCTTCAAATCATACATATACAGTAAAATCAGGCGACACGCTTTATCGTATCGCTAAAAACAACGGTACTTCTGTACAGCAGCTAAAAGAGTGGAATAACTTATCTAGTCATTTAATTTACGTGAACCAAGTGCTAAAAATAAGCGGAGCAGGAACTGTTTCATCATCACCTTCAGCACCTGTACAGGAAAAAACAAACGAAACGCAGGCATCCCCGGCTCCTAGCAACAGTAAAAGTTACAAAGTTCAGCCTGGAGATACAATGTGGAGCGTAGCACAGCGACACGGCATTTCAATTTCTCAATTAAAACAGTGGAATAACTTATCGTCTAATACGATTTACATTAATCAAGTGCTACAAGTAGGCGGACAAGCAGCAGCTCAGGCGAAACCATCAACGCCATCACCTGCTGCTCCTTCGACACCGTCAACTTCAGCACCGTCGACTTCAACATCTTCACCTGCTCCAGCGGAGGAAAATAAGTCGGTTTCTAAAGAGATTACGGTTGAAGCAACAGCTTATACTGCTTACTGTGCGGGCTGCAGTGGAATTACTGCTACAGGCATCGACCTAAGGTCAAATCCTAATCGAAAAGTAATTGCAGTTGATCCTCGCGTGATTCCATTAGGTTCTCGTGTATACGTAGAAGGTTACGGAGAAGCGATTGCTGGAGATACTGGTGGTGCCATTAAAGGTACTCGCGTTGATTTATTTATGGCATCTCAAAGCTCTGCTTTAAATTGGGGACGCAAAACGGTAAAACTTCAAATTTTAGATTAATCACTAAAAAAGGCAGAAGCGTGTTAGTCGCTTCTGCTTTTTAATGTTTTTTCAAACATAATCATATCGATAGCTTGCAAGCCATTCTCGTAAATCGGTGGAACGTACTGCAGGAAAAAATTCTTTTTTACACCTGTTTGATAAAAGCCTGCCTTTTTATAAAATGCTATGTTTTCAAGACTGGAATCCGCTGTGCCTACAATCATTTTAGAATAATGGTTACACTCATACAATGTTTCTAACTTTTTAATGACTTTGCTGCCGATTCCTTTTCCTCTGTATGCTTCTTTTAAGCCGATATTCTTTACTTCTACTGTCGCTTCCTTTTCATCGATGAGGCACTGTACAACTCCTATCTCCTTCTTTTCATACACAATGGTAAATAAGGTCCCTTCATTTATATACGACTTCACCATTTTTTCGTCTTCATCCCCTATTAATAGCAGGTTCAAATAGGAAACGCGCCTGTCTTTTTCAATTTCAATAAGGTTGATACTCATCTTTATCCTCCAAAAAATAAGTCAATAATATTGCTGCCTCTTGAAGATGATTTATTATAGAGCTCTGAATAACCGCAGCTCGTACAATATACAACTGTAAAGTGATTGTGCTGAACATCTAAGTATCTAGAAAGTCCCGTTCCTGTTGTAGCAATTTCTTTTGTTTTTGCTTCTGTGTGTCCGCATTTTACACAACCTTTTTTCCCCATTGTCATACTCCTTTATAAATAAAACAATTTCTTACTTATATAAACGGATATAAAAGGAAAAAGTTTCATTTAATTGATAAATAAAGTAATTAAGAAAAACCCCATCTTCCATTATCCGGGAATATAAGATGCGGTTTCTTACTTTTAGTATCAACGTTATGACCATACACTCGGTTTCTATGATAGTAGTTCTCTTTTCATAATTTCAACGTTTTTTTGGTGACATTGTGCGGTGAAATCAGATGGAAACGCCAGTTTATCATTTAGCTTATCAAGCGCTTCTTTACTGTGTTCTTTCACTGCAGCTTGCAGTTCATCTAAATAAGAGCTGGCCATCTCCACTCGTCTTTGAATCTCAGCTCGGTGATGTGTCGTTTTCCCGTGCCCAGGAACTAGCGTTAAATTTTGGTGCTTAGCTAAAATATGTCGAGCAGTAGCAAGCGTGTCACGGTAATCGTTTACACTTTCATATATGTACGGATATTCAAAATCAGATAAATAATCCCCTGCTATCCATATCGAATTATCGACAATCATGAAGAGTCCATCGTTCGTATGACCTTTTGCAAAATAACATGTAATAGGTGTTTCGCCTAAGGTAATATGCTGTTCATTTTCAACTACGACAATATCCAGATCCGGGAATATAATATCATGAGATCTTTTTATATAATAGTCATGATCAAACTGCTTAATCATTTGAACTTTTTCTTCTTTGTGCGGATGATGTTCTAAAAATTTGCTGCCGATAAAGGTGGTATTTAATTCTAAGAAAGCGCCATATCCAATGACGTGATCAAAATCTCCGTGAGTAAAAAATACATACAGTTTGCGATGATTTAAGATCCCTTGAACATGCTGTTTAATTTCATTAATTTCGTGAGGAAGCCATGTTGGATCGACAACAATTACACAGTCTTTTGTTTCAACAACTGCAGATGTTGTTTGAAATAGCGCGCTTTCAAAAACCGTCATTTGCTCCGTTTTATATTGAATCATAGAGAACAGCTCCTTATTTTTTCCATTACCTTTATTATATCGGAAATAGAAAGATAATGGCGCGTATCACAGTTTATAAAACGAAACTATGCAAGATGTGATAAAATGCGGAACCAGCCAAACAATGAAATCCAAATAGGAATACTAAATAAGGTTCCCCAAAATAAACCTTTCAAAAAATTCCCTTGATTCATTCTGATATTCCTCACCTTCATAGTATGTTGGTTCTTATTCTAGCGCAGCTTAATGAAATTTTAGTGAAAATAAAAAAGAAGCAGTCGCTTCTTTTTTATTTATTATAAAATTGGTGATCGTACTTAATTTTCGGCAGCTCGCGTACTTCCTGCGACATTTCCGTTCCGCACATCGGACAATTATAATCAACCGTAACAAAATCTTCTCTCATCCACCCATTACATGATTCAGATTGACACGCATATACAGTCGTATCCATCATTTGATTTACTTCTTCTTCTACGGCTTTTTTTGCAAAATACATGTGCACAGCTCCCTTTTTTTCTTAGTATATGTAAAATTCCCATTTTTTATTTACAGCTTGATTACTTTTTCATCCAGCGTTATTGGACACCACTATTTAATTGTGTATAATTAAATAAAAAACAATAGATTGGAGGCAACTTGTATGGAACAACTGTATAAGCAGCTGCAGCTAGAAAATCAGCTTTGCTTCTCAATTTATGCCACGTCTCGAGAAATTACAAAGGTATACAAGCCGCTGCTCGATAAATTAGGAGTAACCTATCCGCAGTATTTAGCCCTTCTTGTTTTATGGGAACATGAAACACTCAGTGTAAAAAAAATGGGAGAACTTCTGTATTTGGATTCAGGTACTCTTACTCCTATGCTAAAAAGAATGCAGGATCAAGAATTAGTGATTCGTCAGCGTTCTAATGAAGATGAACGCGTCGTTTTTATTAGTTTAACCGAAAAAGGAAAAAAATTACGTGATAAAGCTTGTCATATTCCAGAAGAAGTTTTTAGTATGACAAATAAGTCACAAGGAGAATTAGAAAAGCTGAAAGAAACCCTGCAGGAGTTATTGCAATCATTGCATACGTACAATCAAAAATAGGCCACTTAAAATTGCACATAAAAAACGCTTGGATTTAAGATAAATCCAAGCGTTTTTTTACTTACTCAGCCGTTGTATTTAACGTTACGTTAACATTTCCACGCGTTGCTTTAGAATACGGGCAGAATTGATGTGCATCTTCTACTAGCTTCTCCGCTACTTCTTGTGAAACGCCTTTAATATGAGCGTTTAACACCACGCCAATTTTAAAGCCATCATCAGTGTGGTCTTTTAGTAGACTTACTTCTGCAGTAATAGACGAATCAATGTCTTTTTTTTGTTTCTTAGCGATTAAATTTAAAGCACCGTCAAAACAAGCAGAATATCCTGCTGCAAACAGCTGCTCGGGATTTGTTCCTTCTTTTTTGTTATTTGGAGAAGGATTTACAAGGGTTAAATCAATAATACCATCATCTGATTTAACTCGACCATCTCGGCCTCCAACGGCTGTTGCTTTAGATGTAAATAGTACGTCTGACATAAGATCACCTCATATATTATTTTATGTAATTTAATTGCAAACAATCAAAAAAACCGCAATCAAATTCATTTTGTAATCACTTTGATTACCCTGTTAGTAATGTACTTCCCCTTCTATAATGAGTGTAAACCTATTATTTTATACAAAAAAAGAGAGTTACCTCTCTTCTTTTCCCTTTTGTTTTTTTAAACCGCTTTGAATAATGTTATCTCCATATTTTTCACGCAAACTTTCGACCGCTTTGTATAAAGGTTCTTTTTTTGCTTGCTCTCCATATGTAAACAAATCTAACTGTTCTTCTTCCTGGAGTTGGTGACTCACTTGAAGAGCGGCTACGCCCAATAAACGAATCGGTTCTCCGTTCCAATGCTTTTGAAATAAGACCGCACTGTAATGAAAAAGATCGTTTTGCTCGCTAATTGCTTTAGAAATGGTTTGGCTTCGAGTAATGGTTTTAAAATCACTATATCGTATCGTTAATTGAATCGTTTTGCTTACAACTTTTTTCGCTTTCATACGAGAACTTACAGAATGCGATAGTTTATTTAAAATAGGCAGAACTTCATGTTCATCTACTGCATTTTGAGATAGCGTCGTAGAGTTTCCAATAGATTTAAACTGTGATTGGCGATCAGGATTCACCTGTCGATCATCTTGGCCCCACGCTCGGTCTCTCATAACTTCTCCTTTTACTCCGAGAGTTTGTTTAAGAAGTCCGGGAGCGGCGTTTGCTAGATCACCGATGGTCACGATCTTAATCGCATTTAGCTTTTCAGCTGTCTTCTTACCGATTCCATGCATTTCCTCTACGGCTTTTGGCCAAAGAACTGTTTGTACATCTCTTTTTCGAAGGACGGTAATTCCTAAAGGTTTTTGCATATCACTTGCCGTTTTGGCTAAAAATTTATTCGGTGCGATTCCAATTGACACAGGAATTTGCAGCGTCTGTATTAAATGTTGCTGAATTGACTTTGCTATGCCAAGAGGAGAGCCTAATTCAGCACAGTTTGTAATATCCAAATAGCCTTCATCAATTGAAGCAGGCTCTAAAAGAGGTGAAATGGTTACTAAATAATCAAACATGTTTTTGGACACTTGGCGATATAATGGAAAATTAGGTTTTATAACAACAAGCTCGGGGCATTTTCTCTTCGCTTCCCAAAGAGGCATAGGCGCATATACTCCGCGTTTACGAGCAATATAGTTACAGGTTACAACAATTCCTCTTCGTTCCTTTGGATTGCCAGCAATAGCAAGAGGCTTATCTTTAAGCGTATGATCATGTGCGGTTTCAACAGATGCATAAAAAGCATTGGCATCAATATGAAGAATAACTTTGCCGTTTTTAGGGTACATCATTTTCATACTATCACCTCTTCATATATAATTAATCCCCGAAATAAGAACGTACATTCTTATTTATTATAACTCTTTTTTTCTAAGTTGTGCGTACCTATACTTTATTTTTATTTTGAGCGAACACTGTGTGGCACTCTCTCGTATTCTAATGAAGAAAGGAGGAAGAAAACATGATTGATCAGCTTATCGGAGCCATTAACCAATTAGGCTACGGATATTTCTTTTTTATCATTTTAGTCGGAGCAAACCTTACTCCAATTCCTGACCCAGTATATATTATGCTTGCAGGCAGTCAGGCTACATCTCCATCCGTTCAGTATATTCCAGCTTTTATACTTACTTATAGCGGCATGATGCTTAGCTTATACCTTAAATTTTTGATAGCCAGTCTTTTTTCAGCTCAAGCGCTTGCGCTATTAAAACGCCCGCGATGGGAAAAAAATGTGATGAAAGTCGAGCGAACGATTCAAGAATACGGATCTCATGCCATCATCGCAAGCTACTTTTTACCAGGAATGCGACATGTGATGCCTTTTTTTCTCGGAGCGAGCGGAATGAAGCATCGTCAGTATATTAAAGTCTCATTTTCTTTCGGTTTTATTTGGACGCTGGCTTTATTTATTTTCGGTTCCTTTTTTAATACAACATCTTCTTATACTGATGTGATTGAGATCACTTTAGCTTTTTGTGCGATCAGTTTGATTATCTATGCCGTTCAGAGACGAAAAATACGAAAAAAACAGCAGTAGTTTGTGTAAAGAAAAACTTCTTTTTCACAAACTGCTGCTGTTCCATTTATATTAAATGACTTCATTATATCCCTTTACAAAGTATTTGCGCGCGCGGTAAAGAGCTGATTTTAACGTAGTCATCTGCATATTTAATAGCTCGGCAATTTCTTCATATTTAAATCCAAATCCATATTTTAACAGAAGTAAATTGCGATACTTAGGGTTCAATTTATTTAAAATCGCCTGACATTCAGCTGCCTCTTCATTTCTGAGCACCTGCTGAATAGGCGTATACATAATGGGCTCTTCTTTGTAAGAAGACGTATAGCGGTCTTTCACCATTTTACGCCTTCCTAAATCACACCGTTTATTTAATGCGACGCGAAACATCCAAGCTTTTATTTTTTCAGGATCGACCATTTCTTGTTTTTCTAAATACTTTAATGCTACTTCTTGCGTAATATCTTCGGCGTCTTGTCTATTCACACCATTTTTTAATAAATAAGCCAGCACCTGATTTAAATAATCTTGTAATTCCTCGCCGCACATAATATGTTCTCCCTTGTTATTTTAGTTTTTCTTTTATTCCTTTTGGAATCATGTTAGCATCAAACATTTGAACTTCAGGAGTTGCATTTTTGTAACGAAAGACAACTATATAATCCCCTTGTTCTTGAATGGTTGTATGCGAAAGAAAATAATCGATTTGTTTGGAATCTTTAATAGTTAACGCACCTTTTCTTTTAGTCAGAATAGACGGATTGTTTATCCATGCAGGCTGAAGAGTTTCGTGATCTTTATTTTTTAAAACCACAACATTTGAAACGTCTTCTGGCATGACCCGAGCATCTTCAAACATTTTTTCTTGCTTGAGCCACTTTTCAACTCCTTTATATGATTTCTCAAAAGGTATGGAATCCACAATCTGTCCATTTTCGTCCATAAAATCAATGCTAGACCAGCTTTGTTGTCGGCTCTTGGTATCTTCATACGTTTGGTTTTGTATTGACTTTCTTATTGCCTCTTTTAAACCCTCAATCTTGTTTGAATCTTTAATTGTAATAGGTTCTGACCGTTTATACATTGCATCAATTTGAACTTCTTTTACATACCTCATATTTTTACTATTAGGTTCTAAAATATAATAAAAATGGTTTTTATACTCGGGTGTTTCTATAATTCGTTTGTAAAAAGCTTTATAATCAGCTTCACGTACCGCATATTGTCGAACAACTTTTTTTCCATTTTTTAAATTATAAGCAAATGTTATTTCACGAGCATCTCCAGACTGTATTTCTCTTTTGGAAATATTAGGATGGTCTTTTATAATTTGTTTATGCAACACTCGTATAAAATTAATGGTATTCTTACTAGAATAATAGTAAGGCGGTTTATAATAATCCCCTTGCTCTATATCGTGACTTTTAGAGTTATCTGTTAAGGAATAGCCGTCTTTACCAAAATATACAGATTGAATGTTTTCTTGATTCGGTAGATAGGTAGAGTAACCAAAAACGTCCACTTTCAATCCTATCCCTATAACAATGGCTATTGCCACAAATAATATGTAGCCCTTCCATTTATCAAACACACGCCATGTTTTAGCTAAAATCATATGCCCAAGGATGTACCCTAATAAAGATCCAAAAACATAACCAAAAATAAGCCATTTAAAAGAATCCTTCATCTCACCGAAGTACATCCCCCATAATAATAATGAGCATGTCGTCAGTCCATAGATAAAAATAGGTTTTAACCATTTAAAAGCGATTGCATGCGTAGCGATTTCTAAACTTCTCTTTCGATATGCAATAAATGCAATGAAACAAAGTACACAAGCTACAATTGCATATATTACTAGACTTAGATAACTTTCTTTTCCACTATCTAACAGATCTATAATATGGATAAAAGGAACTAAATCTTGTACGTTTTTCCCTGAATAATATGTTGTAGCAAACCCATACCAATAAAACTTAACATTCATAATAAAAAACTGAATGAGCGCAGCCGGAAGAATGAATAATATATATATAAACGCACCTTGCAGTATTGACATACCTGTGAACATACCTGCAAATACGGCTCCAGAAAAAACAAAGATATTCAAAATGATAGTATCAATAGCCCATCGTAGAATTAATTTTAGTGTATATAAATCGTCAACATTTACTGAATCTTTAATAAGAAAAAGGACGATAGCTGAAATGATAACAGGTAAAACTAATGATACAATTCCTAATAATACGTTTTGCCAAAATAGCACACCTCTGCTTATTGGTAAGCTATGAATATAATCAGCGGCTGATTTTGTTTGAATATATCGAAATAAAAATATAGCTAGCACCACAGGAACAGTAAACATAAACAAAAATTGAAGGCTTCCAGCAACTTCAAACAGAGTCTTTAACTTTTCTGTATACATTCCATTTTCGTTAACTTCACCTGTATACCTCAAAATAATTTGAAGTGGCAAAATAAATAAAAGAACAAGTGTATATAAAGCACCAATCCATCCCACGTTCCTCATGGATTGAATCCACATGCCTCGGTTAAACGATGATGTTTTCGATTGCATAACCCACATCCCCCATTTCATAAATAAAGATTTCTTCCAGCGTAAGTGGCAAGATGTCAAAAATTAAAGGCTTATACGATCGAACTTTGTTCACTAAGTGATTTTCTTTTCCTCGAACAATACAAAGCAAGACGCTTCCTCGTTTTTCTTGATATAAAATGTCTAGCGTGTCGTAAAGCGCTAGCGGCACATCGCCTTCAAATGCTACTTGAATTTTGTGCACGTCTGATTTTAAATCATCCAGTTCTTTCTCAATTAATAATTGACCGTGATGCAAGATGCCTACATGATCACAAAGATCTTCCACTTCTCGCAAGTTATGTGACGAAATTAAAATCGTCATTTCCCGTTCTGCCACGTCTTGAACAAGAAGGTTTTTAATTTTTTGACGCATTACCGCATCTAAACCATCGAGCGGCTCATCTAAGATAAGCACGTCAGGCATAGCAGACAGCGCTAACCAAAAACCTACTTGACGCTGCATTCCCTTTGACATTCTATGTACCTTTTTATGTAATTGAATTGGGAAAGCTTCTTTTAATTTTTGAAACCGCTCTTCGTTCCAAGTCGGATAGACGCTTCTATAAAAAGACGCCAATTGCTTAATGGTTGTTTGAGGAAAAAAATAAAGAGAATCTGGCATAAAAATAAGACGTTCTTTTAAGCCAACGTTTTCAAAGACTTCCTCGCCGTCTATTGCGATCTTCCCGTGATCTTGCTTGTAAATACCTGCAATGATTTTTAATAGCGTTGTTTTCCCTGCCCCGTTGGAGCCAAGCAGTCCGTAAATAGATCCTTTTTTTATAGAAAGCGTGACGTCTCTTAGAGCTTCCATTTCTTCAAACTCTTTTTTTATCGCCTTCAGTTCAATCACTATCGCTTCCTCCTTTTACTGCTTTTTCAGCCTGTGAAATAAGTGATAGAATTTCATCTTTGTCCATCCCTAAATACATAGCTTCTGCCAACAGTTTTACTAATTCTTCTTTCATCTTTTTCACCTTCTCGTTATTTAGTGTATCAACTTGAGGCGTTACAAAACTTCCTTTGCCTGGAACTGAATAAATATAGTTTTGATGTTCTAGTTCACGATACGCTTTTTGAATTGTATTTGGATTAATCGTTAATTCTTTTGCTAGCAGCCGAACAGATGGAAGCTTTTGATCGGCCTTAAAGACTTCGTGGATAATAAGCTCTTTCAATTTATCTACTAATTGTTCGTATATCGGCTTGCGACTACGAATATCTAAATCAAACATAGTCTGCCTCCCTTCATTCACCAAAAATCATGATGTGTGTACTAGGTGTATTAACTGTATTACTCATCGTATTACAGTTAATATTATAGTATGTTTTTTGGAAAAAACAAGTACTTTTTTTACTTTTGTTACAAATAGATGACAAAAAAGTGTTTAATAGCTTTATAGATGAAATGGCAATAACTCGATTAACTGTAATCAAATTTCGTTCGCCGCCTTCGTTATAAACCAAAATACTCCTTTAAGCCATCACCTTGTTTTACTTTTCTTAACCAAGTGCCTCTAGTTGTTACCATAATAATGTTTTATAATGTTTATAATTAATTTTTTTAATATAAAAGGAGCCATACTCTATGTACTATGATGCGTTAAAGACGTTTGTTTCTGTTGTAGAAGAGCAAAGCTTTACAAAAGCTGCAGAAAAACTGATGATTTCACAGCCAAGCGTAAGCGTACACATTAAAAATCTTGAAAAAGAGTTTCAAACTTCCCTGTTCTTGCGTTCACCTAAGATGTTAAAAATCACACCAAGCGGCGAAATTTTATACGATCGTGCTAAACAAATGATTCAGATATATGAGCATACGAAACGAGATATTTATGAACATCATCACCGTGTAAAAGGAATGTTAACGATTGGCGCCAGTTTTACGATTGGAGAATATATTCTCCCTTCCTTTTTAGCAAAGCTCCGTGAACAATACCCTGATATTGATGTGGAAGTGACTATCGGTAATACAAAAGAAATCGCTCAGCTTGTTCGTCATTTCAAAGTAGACGTAGGGCTTATTGAAGGTCACACAGAGGAGTCTGACTTACATATTCAGTCCTTTATGGACGATGAACTTGCTATCGTTGCTTCAGTCGATCACCCTCTGGCTCAGCTTAAAAAATTAGAAATCGATGATTTACAAAATCAGCGGTGGGTAGCTCGTGAAAAAGGCTCTGGAACAAGAGAGTATTTGGACCATGTTCTAATGTCCAACGGTTTAAAAATGAAAAGCATGCTAACGATCAGCAGCAATCAAGGAATTAAAGAAGCCATCGTTCATAATTTAGGACTGTCTGTGCTGTCGCTTTGTGCTATTAAAGAAGATGTAGAACAAAAGCACCTATCGATTCTCAACGTTAACACTGCTCCTTTTAAGCGCCGTTTTTCTTATATTTATCCTGCTAACAGCGCTCATAAAAAAGTAGCGGAGCTTTTTATTCAGCTTTTAAAATAAAAAAAGACTTTCCACGCTGAGTGGAAAGTCTTTTTTTCAGTCAATAGCCACCTCTCTATTCACATGTCTTTACATTCTTTCTTAGTGAAAACGCGTCTGCTGGGCCGGCATTTTTGACAAACGAACGGCTAAGAAAAAGGCGGTTGTAAGAAACACACCAATTAGAGCAATAACACCTTTCCAGCCGTACGCGCTCCAGCATAATCCAGCCACAGTCCCTCCAATGCTTGATCCTGCATAGTAAAAAAACAAATACAAAGACGAAGCCTGAGCTTTGTCATGAGTTGCTCTTCTTCCCACCCAGCTGCTTGCGATGGAGTGACTTCCAAAAAAGCCGAAGGTCAACAGCAAAAGCCCGGTAATTTTTATCCATAAAACCGGATGCAGCGTAACGATTGAACCCATAAGCGTAACAGCAATCGTACATAACAGCACTTTCTTCCGACCGTATCGATCTGCCAGCGTCCCCATCCAGACTGAGCTGAATACTCCGACAAAGAAAATAACAAAAATAAAACTTACAAGTGTATGATTCCAAGAATACGGAGGAGCGGATAAAGCGTATCCAATATAATTGTATAAAGCTACGTTACTTCCAAGCAGTGCAAAACCAATAGCAAAAAGGCAAAGCATCCCTTTATCTTGAAGATGACTGCGAAGAGAGTCGGTAAGCTGACGAAGTTCAAAGGACCGGGAAGTAAAGTTTTGTGAATCAGGCAAGTTCATAAAAAAAACAAATGTGGCCAATAAGCTGATTGCACTTACAACATCAAGAGCTACAGACCAGTTGAAATACTCCGTGAGCACTCCTGTCATAAGCCTTCCCGCTACGCCTCCAAAGGCGTTTCCGCTTATATAAATCCCCATCGCTTTCCCTAAACTTCCTGGTTCAATCTCTTCTCCTAAGTAAGCCATTGCCACAGAAGGCAACCCTGCTAAAACGATTCCTTGAATAACGCGAAAGACTAGCAGTGTCTCAAAAGTAGAGCTAAATGCTGTCATGATGCATAGCAATGACGCAAAAATTAACGATAGGCCCATCAGTTTCTTTCGTCCCCACACTTCTGATAAAGAACCTAAAAAAAGCATACTAACCGCAAGCGTGATGGTTGTTAACGAAAGAGACAAGCTAGCAAACGCCGGGGATATCCCAAATTCTCTAGAAAATTCGGGTAAAATGGCCTGTGTACAATATAAAATCGAAAATGTGTTGAAGCCTGCTGCAAAAAGCGCAACATTTGTTTTGCGAAAAGCTGATGTTCCAATTACGGTATAGCTCACAGTTGGTCACTTCCTTTTTTCTCTAAAAAAAGCATATCACGGTTTTTTTATTCTGTATAATTCATTATGTAAATCGTTTTCATGCATTTCAGTAATGAGTGAAGTGAACAAATATGGAAGGACAACAGCCTGATTATTTTCAAACAGCTGCATGCGAGAATGGAGATGTTATCCTCTCTCGTTTTACATAAACATAAAAAAAGTCGAGCCAGTTTTTCATGGCTCAACTTTTTTAATCTAACACATAAGATGCTAATACTTTTTGCACGTCGTAAACACTTTTATCTTTACGAAATTCTTTTGAAATCGGCGCACTAGAACCCGATACCCAAATATTTAATTCCGCATCTAAATCGAACGTTCCAGCCGTTTCTACGCTAAAATGTGTAATCGTCTTATAAGGAATGGAATGATAATCTATTTTCTTTCCCGTCACTCCTTGCTTATCAACGATAATTAAGCGTTTCGTCGTAAACACCATTAAATCGCGAATGACTTTATACGCTTGTTCCACTCGCTCGTTCGCAATTAAAATGTTTTGTAAATCTTTTTCGGTTCCTCTTATATCTGCTTCTGATGCATTTCCTAATAGTCCATCTAATATACCCATGCTTATCACTCCTTTATATCTACACTACCGCATTTTGTTCTGTCTGGAAACCCAAAACATTTTTTTAATGAATTAATTTACTTTCACGCGCTTTTTTTGTTAATTTTGCACTCGTTTTACTAAGAGGCTTATGAAGAAAAATGCCAACGAGCAGCACGCCAAGCCAAATGCAAAGAAGAACCGTAACGTCTTTTCTTACAATATCCGCTAACATGCCTCCTACCACTTCTCTCATCATGCTTATTGCATAAGTAAATGGTAAAAAAGGATTGATTGCTTGGAAAAAAGCAGGCACGACTTGAATGGGAAATGTACCGCCTGCAGCGGAAAGCTGAAGCACAAGTAAAACAATCGCCATCGCTTTTCCTGCATTGCCAAATATCGCAACAAGCGTATATACAATCGTCATAAACACGAAGCTGCACAGCAAGCCTAAAAAGATAAAAGGCACTTTATCTACGACATACGTTTTGATTAAAAATAAATCACCTATCGTCACAATAAAAGCTTGCACCAGAGCAATAGACAAAAACGTTAAAAGTCTTCCCAGGTAGACTTCATAGCTTTTGAACCGCTCTTCATCCGCTACTTCTACGCTTAAAATCGAAACTAACAGCAAAGCCCCGACCCACAAGCAAAGCGTTGTGTAAAACGGCGACATAGCCGAGCCGTAGTTCGGAATGGGATAAAGTCTTTCTTCTTTTAAAAGAACCGGTTTAGCAAAAAAGTCACTTTCCTTTTGCACATCGTTCTTTAGCAAATTGATAATATCTTCAATATTTTCTTTTTGCTGAAATTCTCGTATCTTATCCGCTATATTGTGTACATTTTGTTCAATTCGCGGAAAGTCTCTTGCCATTTTCGCAAGTTCCTGCTGTCCTAACACGATGCCACTCGCTGTTTTAGACAGCACATTAGAAACATCGGGTATGCTTTTATTGGCTTCATCAAGCAGTGAGTTTGCGCTTGCTGTTTTATCTTTCGCTTCTTTGATTGCTTGTTCAACAGCGGGCACAATCGTAGAAGAATATGAATTCGTTAACGCATTTAATCTAGAAACAGCTTGGTCGGTGCGAGAGCTGAACCTATCAAGTACGCTTTGATTTGGAACACCTCCAGCTTGTTGCTGCAGGCTGTTTACATCCGACAGCTGCTGCTGTAAAAGCGTATTTACACTTTTTATTTGATTAATAACAGGTGAAAGAACTTTCTGTTGAGACAACACATTTAAATCCGTAAGAAGCGTAACGATCTCTCCTGTGTCAGCAATTTGTTTTGTTAACTGCACTTTTAGCTGTTCTGCTGCTGCCCTGGCTTCAGCCGGTGCTATATCTTTTTCCATCAGCTGATTCTTCAATTCTTGAACTCGGAGAGCTCGTTGTTGAACACGATGCAGCGTTTCGTTGATAGTCGGTTCAGCTGTTTTTAAAACTTGATCGCTTTTAGTTAAAAAAGTATTTAGCTGCTGAGTCATCTGTGCGCCGTCAGCTGTTAATCTCTCTACTTCAGGAAGAGCAGCCTGAGCTTTTGATACAATAGCTCCAGCTTTTTGAGTGGTGTCATTCGCTTCATTAATTACTTTTTTGATTTCAGGAAGACGATTTTCGAGCTCAAAAATCCGCTGTTCAACTTGTTGAATGGTCGGCAAATCCCGCTGCAGTGTAATACCTAGTTCGTTAAACACTGAAAAAATGGCTCCATTCGCTGTTTTGACGAATTTTTCACTAATTTGTTGTGTTAAGCTGCTGGCTCCTTTGCTTGTAATTTTAGGCGCCACTGCGTTTATTTTTTCGTTCACTTTGTAAATAATGACCGGTTTTTCCAAACGATCTTGAAGAACTGTACCAAGCTTTTGTGAAAAATCTTTTGGAATAACAATACTTGCATAATAGTCTCCGTGCTTTACTCCGTGATCAGCTTTTTCTTTTGAGACAAACGTCCATCCAAGCGTTTTATTTTTTGTTAACGTTGCAATAATATCTTTTCCCACGTTCACGTGCTGACCTCTTATCGTAGAGCCTTCGTCTTCGCTCGTTACTGCAATGGCAATACCTTCAGTCCGCCCATATGGATCCCAAGATGCTTTTATATTAAACCATGCGTAAAAAGACGGCAGAATCATAAGCGTCAGCACAATGATAATCATCGCCCAATTGGTGAAAATTCTTTTTAAATCCCGTGTATAAATATAAACAGTATTTTTCATATGTCCCACCCAGTTTTATTGTTACAAGTTAGCTTATCCATGTTCGAAGAAACATATTTCTGATACTATAGAAAAAGTTAGATATGGTTTTAGTAGAAAGGATGATGAACATGACAGAAAGACTTTATTATAGCAATCCCTATCTAAGCACGTGGGAAACAGAAGTGACAGAGACGCGCTCTCTTTCAAATGGCTACGCTTTAACTTTAAAACACACCGCTTTTTATCCAGAAGGCGGCGGACAGCCTTCTGACTACGGTAATATTGCCGGGATTGACGTAAGAGATGTTTATGAAGAAAATGGAAAAGTATATCATATCGTCGATACACTCCCTGCACAAACGAACGTAACGTGTGAAATTGACTGGAATCGCCGCTTTGATCACATGCAGCAGCATAGCGGACAGCACTTACTTTCAGCTCTGTTAATGGATACATACGATATTCACACCGTTAGCTTTCATTTAGGAAGCGAAGCAGTCTCTATTGATGTAAATGTACCTCAGTTATCTCATGAGCAGCTATTACACATTGAAAAAATCGTAAACGACGCTATTTACAGCAATCGTCACATTAAAACTTACGAAGTAAAAAAAGAAGACCTGCATACTCTTGCGCTTCGCAAAGTGCCAGAGCTAGAAGACGAAATTGTACGAATCGTGGAAATTGAAGGCATTGATGTTTCTGCCTGCTGCGGTACACATGTGAACCAAATTGGAGAACTTGGCGTCATTAAACTTACGAAAACGGAAAAGCAGCGCGGCAATACACGCCTCTTTTTTAAATGCGGTATGCGTGCATTAGCTGATTATCAGCAGTCTCAAGAAATCGTAGCAGAACTTAGCAATAAATTCAGTACAAGCCGTGAATTGGTTATAGAACGAATTAAAAAAGTAGAAACCGAACAAAAAGAACTACAAAAACAACTAGAAGAATTAAAAAATGAAAATGCAGCTTATTTAGCCAGTGAATTAGAAGCCAAGAAAGAAGGCTCATTCCTGTACCATCACTTTGAAAACCGTACATTAAAAGATGTGCAAGCTTTGACAAAGCAGCTGCTTCAAAAGCCTGATACGACGCTTCTTTTTTCTTTTTCAAGTGATCAAAAAGTCTTACTGGCTCACAGCGGCAGTGAGGTAAAATGCGGAGAGCTTTATAAAGAGCTGCTTCCGCTTTACGATGGAAAAGGCGGCGGCGGACCAAAACAAGCCCAAGCCAGCTTTTCATCTTCTGAAAATATGAACGTATTTATTAGCACAGTAAAAGAAAAAATAAATCAAGCATAACAAAAAGCCTGTCTTTAAAAAGACAGGCTTTTTCCACCCAATCAGCTTACTAAATAGCCAATTAATAACCCAATTGATAAAGTAAATCCAAAAAACGTATTTGTTTGCGCGGTTGCTTTCATCGCAATAAGCTCTCCGCGTACAAATGCTTGTACGGCTTGAATTGGCTTAGGTGCACTAAGAAACACTAAGAAAATCCAAGGGCTAATATCGAAGAATACCACTAATGCAACGGTCCAAATATACGCAATGCCAAACAAAGCAGCTAAAAACCTAATCGCATTTTTAGAACCTAATAAAATAGCTAGCGTACGTCGTCCGCCTTTTGTGTCTTCTTCTATATCACGAATGTTGTTAGACAAATTAATCGCACCTACTAAAATCGCAATCGGAAGTGATACAAAGATACTTTCAGACGTTACGGTATTTGTTTGAATAAAAAATGAAATCAAAACGAACATAGCGCCCATGCAAAGACCTGAAAATAATTCTCCAAACGGTGTATACGCAATCGGAAGCGGTCCGCCTGTATACAAATAACCAATCGCCATACCTACTAATCCAACTAAAGCAAGCCACCAGCTGCTGTTTGCACATATATATACGCCTAAAATAAGAGCAATTCCATAAGAAACCAGTGCTAAATTTAACACCGTTTTCGGTTTCATTCCGTGTCTGACGATGGCTCCTCCGATTCCTACGGAGTCTTCTGTGTCTAATCCACGTTTAAAATCATAGTACTCGTTAAATAAGTTCGTCGCAATTTGAATCCACAAACATGAAAAAAGCATCGCCAGAAACATCCAAACGTTCACATGGCCATAAAACATGGCTAGAACTGTTCCAATCAAAACGGGTACAAACGATGCTGTTAGTGTATGAGGACGGGTTAATTGCCACAAAATCTTCCCTTTACTGTACTGCTCGACTGCAGCTTTGTTTTCTCTGTTATGACTTGTCATCATCCTCTTCCCTTCTATTACGAACCGTATCTCTATTTAAAAGTGCTGCTTTTAAAATAACGAATGATAGCAAATTTACTCTAATACAATACACGTCCGCCCAACAAAAAAATCACGGAACTCTTTAAAATATAAGCTCCACCTTATATCATAATAATTTATTGCTCTTTTTACAAGATGACCGCTTATACATTTCTGACTTTTTTCTACAAAAATCTGCTTTGACGCAGAAATTCATAGGAAAAAGATTAAAAGCCTATACGAAAAATGAGATTGAGACATAACTACATCAATCCAATCTAAAGGAGCACAAATGGGATACATGAGCTAGTAGGGATCGCTTGTTACACCGCTGTTGATTTCCGTGCAAGACTTCGCTTTCCGCGCGCGGCCGGTGAGCCTCCTCGTCGCTTACACTCCTGCGGGGTCTCACCTATTCCGCTTTTCCCACAGGAGTCTTCGCCTTGCCCTCCAATCAACAGCTAGAAGCCACTACATACATGAAACCTATATTCACCATCACATTGAAAAGATCCGAGCGATTTATCGTTCGGATCTTCCTTCAACTAAAATACTTTTGTACAAGCCTCTTTTTTATCACTACATCTTATTAATTAAAATCGTAGTCGTCCCCATATCTTCTGCGAAATCTTTTATGAAAACATGAATCGCATATCGCATAATCATGATTCCAAGGAAGTTCTTTAGAACACGCACTGCACGTTCTTTTAAATTTTTTCATATCTTTTCTTAATACGTCATGTATTTTGTTTGTAAGCTCTTCTCGGACACGCTCCCAGTAAATAGCTTCTGGCCTTCTATCCATTCGATATAGAAATAAAAGATGCAAGCCAATCGCCTTATAAGACAGCTCTAAATTTTCTAGTGAACCTTCTATCATCCTTGGTTCAGGTAATGCTTCCCTGTTAACAATCGCATTCATGCTAGCCACCCACTGTTTTTTCAAAGAGCTTTCTTTTGCTGAAAACGGCAGCTGTAAGTAACCATATAAATCAACAATCGGCATTTTCGCCTCAACTAGCGTGTCTTTTACTTCATCATAAAGCTCACGTTCTTGTGCCAGATTTGATTTTTGTGTACCTTTTGGATTTTTAAATTTAGCCCACATGTCAAAAAACGTTCCGAGGTCATGATGATATTCTTTAAATCTTCTGAGCATATCTGAAGTAGGAGCAATTGAAAATTTACTGATTTGCTCGTCTGTTGAAAATAACAGTTCTCTCATTTGCTTTGCATCTTTAGCGAAAGCAACTTCTCCTACATTATAGAGACCCTTCCTCCCAGCACGACCTGCAATCTGCTTTAACTCTTGAGAAGTCAATAATCTCCTCTTTTGCCCGTCAAATTTCATGTTTTCTAAAAGGACAATTCGTCTAATTGGAAGATTTAATCCCATTCCAATTGCATCTGTAGACACAATGACATTTGTTTCTCTATTAATGAACTGCTCAATTTGTTTTCTTCTCGTTTCAGGCGGCATACTGCCATAAATCACGCTAACTTTATGACCATCTTTTTCTAGCTTAGCCGCTGTCTGCAAAACTTTCTTACGTGAGAAAACAATTAAAGCATCAGCGGGTTTCACTTGTTCAATTTTAAATTTTCGAAGATCTACTTTTAAAGGTATATCTCTTTCGTACTCATGAATTTCTGAGATAACACCGTCTAGCATCTCTTCTAGCATACTTCGAATGCTTAAACTCCCGATCACATGAACTTGTTTGGCATTGGCTCGGGTGATGGCTTTATACCATGAAAACCCTCGGTCTCTGTCTTGAATCATCTGTGCTTCATCGATTACTGTTACATCGCCATGTTCTAATTCACTAAACATCTCTACGGTACCGGCCATATGCTGAGCATCTTCAACAATCTTTTCTTCTTCACCTGTTTTTAACGAACAAGCAACTCCGTCCTTGTTTAGCTTTTCAAAAACTTCTAAAGCTAACAAGCGAAGTGGCGCTAAGTAATTACCCGAAGCAGCTTTTTTTAATGATTTTAATGCTGTATACGTTTTTCCTGTGTTTGTATCACCGAGATGAAGAATGTATTCCGTTTCTTTTCTTGGGTCCATTTCGTATTCTGCACCAAAAATATAATTTAATTGTCGCTGTTCTTCTTCAATAAGCTTTTTCTTTTCTTCAAGTTCACGTTCTTGTTGTAATCGTCTTTCTTCCAGCTGCTGTGTATACCTCTCTTTATGTTCTTCGATCGTTAAGTTGTTATCTGAAACTTCTAGTACATCGGAAAGCTTTTCTTCTACGAGCATTTTTTTATATTCATAGACCAAATCCGATAAATTACTTCTAAGTGCTTTTATAATATCCATGCGTGTTACCGAAGCATTTGTATAGGATTTATATTCTTCTTTAAATGAAGTAGGAAGGTCATCCATAATCATATTTGGAATGAGTTCATAAATCTTATCTGTGATAAATACCTCGTATACATCTTCATACGTTTCAAACAAGATGATGGTTGAATATCTGTCTAATTCTGAGCTTACGTTACCGGTGAGCTCTTGAAAAAAGTCATTAACCGTTTCATAATCATGACGTGTTAAATTACCGTTTGCTATTAATTCATCTTCAAGCTCAGTATGCGGCGCATAGTTTTCAATATACTTTGGGTTTGTTTCAATGTCTTTTGATAGTTGATGTGAAAGCTGTTCTCTTATATGTAGGTAATACAGCTCTTTGTTTAATTCCAAGACAGGAGCTGATTCTAAATTTAACTGTAATTGATACCTAGCTTTTCTATCGTTAATACTTTGCTGTCTTTCTTTCTCTTTTCTTTCTTCTTCTTTTTGGGCAAGTTCTGCTCTTGCTTCCTCGTATAGAGATAGCCACTCAGCTCTATTGCCATTTCCGTATTGCTTTTCTAACCAAGAAAAAGCATCAAACTCCATACCTTTTCTAGTTTCTTTAGCAAATAACTTATCTCTA
This sequence comes from Priestia aryabhattai, assembly GCF_023715685.1. NCBI lineage: Bacteria > Bacillati > Bacillota > Bacilli > Caryophanales > Bacillaceae > Priestia > Priestia aryabhattai. The sequence goes on along the minus strand of NZ_JAMBOQ010000004.1, from coordinate 428,681 downwards.
GCTTGAGGTTTATACCCTTTTATATCAAAGCCTTTCTCTGTTAAATACGACTTTCTGTTTTTCTTAGATACGGAAGAAACAACTACCTTTCTCCACGTAGTCCCCCAGGCTTTTTTAATAAAAGAGTGCCTGTCTGTTAAATAAGTCTCTAAATCAGGACATTCAGCTTGTTCACCTAGTACGCTCTTTATATCCTGTAGTAATGTATGCTTAGTTTTTTCAATGGCCCTGCTTTGAATAGCCTCTAATTCGAACATAAAATTCTCCTTTGGAAAGTTTTCCTACATTTATTATAGGAAAGACCCCTGACAGAATCAAATACACGTTATTACTTTATTTGTGGCTGGATTAAGAACCTCTCTTCTCCCTGCTTTTACTTATTTTTCATCTATTTTTACATCTGCTTGCCTTGTTATAGTAAAACCCTCCTTTATTCAGCACAAAAAGCTCCTTTAAATAGGAGCTTTTTGACGGTGGTATTTTTAAGATAATTCAGTCTATTTAAAATGTATATCAAGCATTTCTGTCGATTCCCTTTGAATAAGGGATGGAGAGCTGTGAAAGCTTGGTTAACAATACATGTAAAACACCTGTAAATAAAAAAGTTACAATCGTTGCACCTGTGGCTATCGGATGAACATACGTGAAATAGTAGGCAAATACAGCACCCACTATGTAAGATACATACACATGAAGATTAAATCCTTTTGTATACCAGTACATTTTATTTTGTTTTTCTAAAATGGCTGAAACATCGTAGTGTTTTCGGCGAATGATATAATAATCAACAAGAACAATAGCAATAATGGGAATAAATAATACGCCGATCATAAGCAAAAAGCTTTGAAAATTTGTCATTAACCACTCTTTTAATAAAGAACCTAGGACTGTGACAACTCCCATGGTTAGTGCCGGTATCCAGAAGCGCTGCTTTGGAAAAATAGATAAATAAGACATCGTCGCGCTATACAGTACCATTACATTCGTGGACAGCACCGATAAAAAAATCACGATGGCTGCTACTAATCCTAACAGCGGGCTATATGCACCAATTAAATTTACTGGGTCATACGTTTGCGTCATATTTCCGAGAATTGAAAAACCAGAAACCGTTGCGCCTAACCCCATCGCAATTAAAGTCGCGACGTTATACCCTAAATAAGTTCCAGCAATTCCCGTTTTTTCAGATTTACAGTTTCTATTATAATCGCAAACAATGGGAATCCACGTAAAAGCTGTAGCTACTACAATATCAAAAGCTAACATTCCTGTAATGCCAGGATTTTCGCTTGCTTTCATTTGAATTAATTTTGCTGCATCAAATTCGATAAACAAATAGCTAAACACAACGGTTGCTAAAATGACCATAAGCGTAGCTACTAATTTCTCCGTTGCTTCAATGCCTTTATGTCCGTATATAGAAATAGCTACTACCAACACTTGAGTAAGGATTGTAAATAGATTGATGTTACTGTAACCGGTCAAAAAGGTAATGGCATGATTTAAACTTAGCCCTGCCATGTAGGCTTGAATCCATGCCCACCCGATTAATGTAATAAGATTAACAGCAGCAGGAAGCATAGCTCCTCTTTGTCCAAAGGCAGGTCTCATCAAAACCATGGTTGGAAGACCGGTTCGAGTTCCGATATTCCCCATTAGCACGAGCGGTATGGCACCAACTAAAGAGCCAAGCACGATAATAAATAATGCCTTTAGAAATGTCATATCGGGTACAAGCAGCATTCCGGTAAAAACGGTCGTTACTACCACATTGGCTCCTATCCACATGGAAAATGTAGAGAAGAAGCCCATACTTCTTTTATTCATTGCAATCGGCTGCACATTATCATGGGCGAGACCACTTTTTATTGTCATTCCTTTTCCACCTTTCATTTTTGCTGATACCAATTGGCTCGAGCTAACTTGGAATTTGTATTCACATGTTTTGTTTCAGTAAAAGCAGCTAAACCAGATGGGCCTAACTCTCGGCCAATGCCGCTTTCTTTGAAACCGCCCCAAGCAGTTTCAATATGAGGTGTGTGGTAGCCGTTGATCCAAATCGTTCCCGCTTGAAGATGTTCAGCAACTCGCTCTGCTTTCGCTACATCGTTCGTTAAAATTCCTGCAGCTAAACCAAATTTAGTGCCGTTGGCAAGTGCTATGGCTTCTTCTTCACTTGAAAAGGATTGAACGGTAATGACCGGACCAAATATTTCTTCTTGTACGACTTTCATATGCTGCTCCACATCGACGAGCACAGCCGGCTTCATATAGTTTCCACCTTCGCAGTTGATTAACGTTCCTCCTGTTAATAAATTCGCGCCTTCTTCTTGACCTAGCTTGATAAAATTCCGTATTTTGTTCAGATGCTTTTTGCTAATAACCGGACCCATCTCCGTTTCTTCTGTTAAGGGGTTGCCAATTTTTATAGTAGCAACAGCCTCCGTAAGAGCAGAAAGAAACGGCTTATAAATAGATTCATGTACGAGTATACGCGATGAAGCTACACACACTTGCCCTTGGTTAAAAAATGAGCCAAACATTGTCCAATCTACTGCAATATCAATTTCGCTATCTTGGAAAATAAGAAGCGGAGATTTCCCTCCCAGTTCAAGCGAAACTCTTTTCATCTCTTTTGCGCACTGCTGATAAATACGTTTGCCTGTTTCTGATCCTCCTGTAAAAGAGACTTTGGCTACGTCTTTGTGTTCAACAAGCGCACTTCCCACTTTACCGTCTCCTGTAATTAAATTAAACACGCCTTCTGGTATACCAGCTTTTTCACATAATGAAGCTAACTTTAGAAAAGAAAGCGGTGTTAATTCTGACGGCTTAAACACCACCGTGTTTCCAGCTGCTAATGCAGGAGCCAGCTTCCACATACCAAGCAGCAAAGGAAAATTCCAAGGAACGATTAGCGCGCATACGCCAATAGGTTCTTGAATGATTTTACTGTTTGTATTGTCGAACATGTCTTTTGTCCATGGCTGATTTTCTTCTATTAAATTTGCGTAATATCTTAAACAATTAATCGTATCCTCGATATCTAACTGTGATTCTTTTACCGGTTTGCCTGTATTTAACGTTTCTGTTTCGGCAAATACACTTGCTTCTTTTTCTAATAAGTCCGCTAGTTTCGTAAGTACCCCTACACGCAGTGATTTATTTTTCTTCCATTCACTCTGCTCAAAAGCCTGTTTTGCTTTATCTACCGCTTCCTCTACTTGTTGAAGTGACGAATCAAATACTTCTGCTATGATCTTATTGGTCGCTGGATTGAGTATTTCTCTTTTTAATATTTTTTCTTGTTTCTTATCTATTTTTACATATACTTGCCCGTTCATAGTCAAACACTCCCTATAGAGAACTCTTATATAAAAGTGGGAAGATAATATTACCTTCCCACTTTTACCGTTTTGTTTATATTCAGTCGCGTGCTTTCACTAACAGCGCTTCTTCTTCTTTTGCTTTTTTTCTTAACGCAATAAGCGTGATAAATTCATAGACAATGTTAGCGGCCGCTGCTGCTGTAATTTGGCCATGGTCGTAAGCTGGCAGTACTTCTACTAAATCAAAACCGACAAAATCAATATTTGTTAAGCCTCGAACGAATTGAAGCGCATCGTCAGTACTTGCACCCGATACTTCAGGTGTTCCTGTTCCCGGCGCGTAAACTGGATCTAAAAAATCAATGTCAAACGACAAAAACACAGGTTCTTTCCCTACACGCTCATGAATAATATCTAGCATTCTTTCAACGCCCAGTTTTTTATATTCATTTGTCGTATATAGAGCTAAACCTAAGTTCTTTGCATCTTCTAAATCTTCAATGCCGTATAGACCGCCTCGCATACCGATTTGAATCGAGCGGGACACATCGATTAACCCTTCTTCAATTGCTCGTCTGAATACCGTGCCGTGATTGTATTTTTGTTCAAAATAACTATCCCACGTATCGGAATGAGCATCAAACTGTAAAAGCGCTACCGGTCCGTGCTTTTTCGCGATGGCACGAAGTTCACCGAGCGTCATCGAATGATCGCCGCCTAGTGAAATAGGAATAATTCCTTCATTAACAACCGGCGTTAACCCTGCTTCAATTTTTTTATATGTTTCTAAAATATACCCGGGAACTACTGCTAAATCGCCGTAGTCCACGCCTGAAATGTAATCAAAAATATTAATCTTTTGTTCTGGGTTATACGGACGAAGCAAAATGGAGAAATCTCGAATAGCTTCCGGCCCAAAACGTGCTCCTGTTCGAAAAGATTGCCCTGAATCAAATGGAATACCCGTCACAATAAAATCCATCTCTGAATTTATTTGTTCTAGGTACGGAAGTCTCATAAATGTTCGTGGTCCGCAAAAACGCGGAGATTCAAATGAATTTTTCGGCTGATATTTTGGCATAATTTATTCCTCCTAATGGGTTTCATTCATTAGCGCCATGTTCTCATTTTAGATACCTGGCGCTTTTTATTTAGATACTTTTTATTAATGCAAAATACATGCCAAGTTTTATCACCCTATTTCGTGCAATTATGTACGATTTTCAATTCATAATAGAATCAAAATAAAAAAAATGATTCACGATTGAATCAGTTAATTCATTTTGAATTAAAACCTTATTATTTAATATTGTACTTTCGTAAACGTCTTACGACCGTAGGCTGGCTGATTCCTAATGCATTTGCCATTTCATACGTTGTTTGACACTGGCGATAAGCGCGAATCAGCCAATTTTTCTCTACTTCTGCAAGTGCTTGCTGAAGCGTCATTCCTTGAGAGGTTAACGTGTCAAGAGATTCCCATTCTTCATTCTCATTTCTATTGATTTCTGAATAAAACGGCAGGTCTTGAAGAGAGATACTATTTTCATCTGTTGTTAACACAAGACGTTCAATCGTATTTTCAAGCTCGCGCACATTTCCAGGCCACTGATGTTCAACCAATCGATTTAATGCTTCTGTGTGAAAAAATTTCTTCATTTTATATTTTTCATTTTGTTTATGTAACACATGATAAAGAAGTGCCGTGATATCTTCTTTTCGCTCACGAAGCGGGGGAATTGTAATCGGAATAACGTGTAACCGATAAAATAAATCTTCGCGAAATGTTCCTTTTCTGACCATTTCCTCAAGCGGCTGATTTGTTGCTACAATCAGCCTAAAGTTTACGTGTTTGACGCGTTCACTGCCAATTTTGGTGACTGTTTTTTCTTGCAGCACCTTTAACAGCTTCACTTGCATATCAAGAGGCAACTCTCCTATTTCATCTAAAAAAAGCGTGCCGTTATGAGCTAACTCAAACTTTCCTATTTTCCCTTTTGTACTTGCACCTGTAAAAGATCCTGCTTCGTATCCAAACATTTCAGATTCAAACAAACTAGATGGAATGGCTCCGCAGTTGATTTCAATAAACGGCTCTTCTTTTCGTTCACTTCCATAATGTAAAGCACGGGCAAAAGCCGTTTTACCAACACCCGACTCACCTAATAACACAACTGTTGCATCGCTGTCTGCAACACGATTAATAATTGACCATACCTTTTTCATCGATTGACTTCTTATGATCATCTCATTCGACTGCTGTTCACGGAGCTCTTCCATTTCTAGCTGATATGTTTTCATTTTCACTTCGAGCTGCTGATAATCTTCTTTTAAGCGCTGAAGCTCTGTTAAATCATGTGAAAAGCTAATTACTCTTTTCATACACTGATGTTCATCGTACACAGGAATACCGGTTGCCATCACAACTTTTCCCGTTTCCGTTTTTTGCATCAGCTGTACTTCTTTCTTTTTCTTTAGCACTTCAATCGTAACAGAAGGTGAAAATATCCCGCGCTTTTGCAATTCGTACACGTTTTGTCCGACCAACTCTGACACGTCGTACCCATATATATCACGGCAGTTTTGACTTGCTCGTAAAACAAGTCCTTTTTCATCGGTGATAACGATATTGTCATTGGAAGCATGCAAAATAGCTTCAAGCTCTCGTTCAATCATCTCCATTCAGTCCTCCTTTTTATTTAATCTGATTTTTCAAATATTTATACCTTTTATTTTATCAGTAAACTCGCTTACTCAACACAAAAAGCTCCTTTAATAGGAGCTTTTTGTTTACGATAGCTGCTTCATTTTTTGTTTAAATAACGCTATTTTAATCATAAAATAAGTGATGCTTTCAGGCAATTCTTCTTTGATTGGCTTTAACTTTTCATCGCCTACTGACGAAGCAGCTTGTAAAATTTGCTGTTCGTCCTCCTCCGAAAGAAAAGGTGACCAGTCGATTTCTTTTTCTTCTTCCGCACATTTAAACAAATGATTTTCAATTGTAATGCGGCTTAATTCACGTTCTGAAGCAATTTCATCTAACGATTTCCCTTGCTGAAATAGCTCATACGTCATCAAGTGAGACCCTTCTTTTGACGAAGCTCTTGCTTTTTTCGGAGCAGGCGCAGACACTTCTCGCTTTCGATCTGGATGTTCTTCACAAAACTGTTTGATTTCAGCTGTGAATCGTTCTCCGTACCGCTCTTGTTTTTGTTCTCCAACTCCTTTTACAGTGGCGAACTGCTCAAGCGTCACCGGCAGTTTTGCACACATATCATGAAGAGTGTCGTCTGAGAAAATGACAAAAGGAGGCACGCCAGCTTCGTCTGCTAGCTGCTTTCGAACGAAACGCAAATGAGCAAACAGCTCGTCATCTTGGACAATTTGCTTCACTTCCATTTGTTCTTTTCTCATCACTTTTTCCATGCCAAGAAGCACACCTTTTCCTTTGGCAGCTACGGATAAGGTAGGAAATGACCCTTGTCCTACTAAAATAAACTGCTCTGAAATCAAATACTCAATAAAATCACTCACTTCTTTAGCAGACCGGTCGCTCATGACGCCGTACGTTTTCAGTTTATCGAAACCAAAATCAACTACTTTTTTATTTCGAGAACCCGTTAATACTTGAGCAATCATCATTTTACCGAAACGTTCTCCCATACGAATCATACAAGACAATACTTTTTGCGTATCAACCGTTACGTCTATTTCCACGCGATCATCCGTACAGTTGCTGCAGCGGCCGCACTCGTGCGCTTCACTTTCTCCAAAATAATGAAGAATAAATGCCTGCAAGCAGCCTTCTGTATGACAGTAGTTCACCATATTTTGCAGCTTTTCAAGATCTTGAATCTGCTTTTGAGGATTCGACGTTGACTGTTCAATCAAAAAGCGCTGCACGCGAATATCTTGGGGAGAATAAAGCACGATACACTCACTTGGAAGTCCGTCACGACCAGCACGTCCTGCTTCTTGATAATAGCTTTCCATATTTTTCGGAAGCTGATAATGAAGAACAAATCTAATATTCGATTTATCAATCCCCATTCCAAAAGCAGACGTGGCTACCATCACTTGAACATCATCTTGAAGAAAGCGATTCTGCTCTTCATCACGGCTGTTTGCGCTCATACCGGCATGATATTTTGATACGTTGATTCCTGACTTTTGCAATCTAGTGTGAAGCTCTTCAACATCTTTACGCGTAGCAGCATAGATAATACCTGCTTCTTGATCATTTTTACGGATATACTGATCGATATAACTGATTCGATCCTGACCTTTTATAACCCCAAACGATAAATTTTCACGTTCAAATCCTGTCATCACCGTGTACTCTTCATTAATATGAAGAGCTCGGCAAATATCTTCCCGTACTTGAGGCGTCGCAGTAGCCGTCAGCCCCATCACAATCGGCGCGTTAGACAGCTTACTGATCAGTTCATTGATGCGCAAATAACTCGGCCTGAAATCATGGCCCCACTGTGAAATACAGTGCGCTTCATCTACCGCTACAAGCGGAATAGGAAGCATTTGAAGCTGTTCTAAAAATTGCGGAGACTCCAGTCTTTCCGGCGCTACATAAAGTAACTTATATTCGCCAAGCGCTACTTCTTCTATGCGCTGCCGTACCTCCGTGTGCGTCAGCGAGCTATTGATATACGTGGCTGGAATGCCAGCTGCGTTCAGCGTATCCACTTGGTCTTTCATCAAGGAAATCAACGGAGAAATAACCAGTGTTGTACCTTCTAACAGCAATGAAGGAATCTGATAACAAAGTGATTTCCCTCCCCCTGTCGGCATAATACAAGCGGTATTGTGCCCTTCTAAAACATAACGAATCGATTCTTCCTGCCCTTTTCGAAACGAATCATAGCCAAAATAGGACTGTAAATGTGTTAAAGCTTGTTCAAATTGCAAAATAGCGTCCTCCTTTAAAATAAGTAGAAATAGTAGTTGAGGGATTGATTGAGGGTAAACATTACAATTGCTCTTCCTATTCTAACAAAAAATTGGCTGCTGTGTTATTTCGAGCATAACTTCATTAAAAAATATATGTAATGCAAAAAGCAAGTACTTTACAAAGACGAGTAGGGGCTTTTTTAACTTAAGTTATCAATCCTACAATTATAATAAGAAAATTATGTTTGGTAACAGGCTTAAAGGAAAGCTAATTAATCTTAATTGTTTCAGTAATAATATCTAGTTCTTAAAATAATCTTTGCTTTCTAAACCCTTGTCCATTGCAAACCTCTCACTTCCTGCATTTACTATACTAGAAGGTGAAAACCTTCAAACCTAAGGTGAGGTGAAAACATGTCATATTATTACAAAAAGTATTTAAAAGGTAGTCCTGACAATGATCGCAGACACCGCTGTAATAATGATTGGCATAGACATCACTGCAAAAGACACTGCGACGATGATTGTGAGAAACCAGATTTTGATGATAGACTTGCGTTTGGCACAGTAACAGGTACAACAACAATAACAGGTGCCGCTGTAAATACTCCATTAACATTTACTAACCTTCTATCTCCAAGTAAGAATGTACGAGTTGTTTCTGGTGGAATAGAAGTTTTAGAAAGCGGAGAGTATTTTATTTCATTTACAGCATTTTCTACTCCACCTCTTAACCCAACTGTTACGTATACGATTAACGCTGGAGGCTTCACTCAAACTGTTACTTCTTCTGCTGGTACAGCCACAATATCACTTGTCCGTTATTTAAGAAGAGGCGATACGGTAACAGTTACAGCAACAACAACAGCCGCAACTACTATCAATGCCACTCTCACAGTCGCAAAAATCTCGTCGCGTTTTTCCAAAAAAGATTTTTATTAATTGCTACCGCATTTCTTTCCCTCTTATGTAATAAGAGGGCTTTTTTATTCTTTATGTAACCCTTTCCTAAAATTCTTTTTCCCGTTTCGCTCTTTTTTCATGTATAATAAGTAGTAAGAAAGAGGTGCTTATCACGAGACATCCTGTAGAAACGATTTATTATTTAGAAAATCCTCAGCGTGATATTTCAACGTATGCTTCGACAACGCAGTTAACGGTTGAATCTGTTGTGAAAGATGTGTTTGGTGTTGCTTGCGTAGCAGACATTAAAATTATGCTTCAATATAATAAAGAATTCCGCAAAAGCATCAGTCAATTACACAATGCAATGGACGATGAACTTACGTTAGAAATGGTTTTTCGAATTGCATCAAAAGAAGACTTGCTGCGATTTAAAAAAAGTTTACTTGAAAGCAGTTTAGATGACGCAGAAACGTCAGTGGACTGTCCATTCAGCGCGACCATTCAATTGCAAGACGGTCGTTATACGTGGAATGAATCCACTTCCGTGTACGAAAAACAAAAAGAACGCCTTTCATCTTAACTTTTTATTTTTATGTATGAAAAAAGCCTGGCTCTTAACTACTTATTTAAGAGCCAGGCTTTTTGGAGTTTGTACTTTATTTGCATGGTAAAGTGGAATTTCACAGGTGAAATTTAAGAAAATAAACGCGGAATTCTTACTTTAGCATTAAAAAACAATAATGCGGTAATCATTGTCACAGCGGTCTTTACAATGATGTTTTTTCTCATGACATGGATCACAGTCATCCCATTTGTGGCATTTTTTCTTACAGGAACATTTGCTGTGACCATAGTCGTCACATTTATGGCATTTTTTCTTGCAAGAGCATTTGCTGTGATGATGGTCCTCACACTTGTGGCATTTCTTTTTACAACATCCCATTCTGCTATCATCTCCTTCTTTCTTTGTCCCTATCAGTATATGAAAAAGAAAGAAATGTGCACGGGTGCCTGTCCTGTGTTGAGAAATTTTTCAAAAAATGTGCGTACGTCTGTGGCTTAAATTTTATACAGAAAAAGAACTCTGCAAGGTAAAAGCTAGGCGCGCTAAAGCATTATCCTGCTTATTATTCACCAGATTCCCCTCAAAAATAACAGCGCTTTTCCCTCTTCTTCTATGTTAGATTTTTTCACTCAATTTCATGAAATAGGTTTTATCACTTCCAATAACGTGTATACACAAAGCAAGGAGACAAGTTAATTAAACTTTTCTTCATTACTAAACGTATTCTAGAAAGTTGTCTATCATACAAGGAGGTTTTTTGAAATGGTAAATGTAAAAGTAGTTGAAAATGGCGTACAGGCAAAAGATACAATCGAACAATTTTTGCGTGAAGGATTTACAAAAGACGAAGTTTATTTACTTGCACACCATCAAGATCGCTCCGAGGATTTAACAGCTGCAACAAATACAAACAACATCGGCCTTTCTGAACAAGGTGTTTTTGATGCAATTGCGAATGTATTTCGTTCTAGAGGAGACGAGCTTCGTGCCAAAATGCGTTCATTAGGATTATCACAGCCGGAAGCTGAACGCTATGAAGAAGAATTAGATCACGGTAAAGTAATCGTCGTTGCATCAAAAGTTGCTTGATCTAAAAGCCCTACAGCAGGGCTTTTTTATTTTTGTCTTCCTCCCTTCTTACCCTTTCATTAAAGAATACTTTCCCTATCCTCATTTATATTACAGAGATGAGTAGTCAATTTTTATTGGCTGCCTTTTTTATATGCTGTTTTAATTTGTTGATGAGCGATTAAAAAAATGAAATGCATATAATTAAAAAAGTCATCCATACATATGATTATGAAGATAAGAGTTACTGCGAGGAGTGATATATTTGATCATAGGAATTGAATACACAAAACGTGTAAAAGATGGATTAGTCGTTAAAAATATTCCTTATAAGATCCACGATAGACCTTGTGATGGAGGTTGTTGTAAAAATGATAAAACGATAGGCGTCAGAGATAGATTGAGGGTTAATTGGCTGTTAAATGTTTTTATGCCTAGCAAAAATATAACGGTATTTGATTATAAATATTGGTCAGAAGAACTAACTTCTTTATGCAGAGAGCACCGAAGAAAAACTATATAATACTTGAGATAAAAAAATCTCCTTAAGGAACAAGGAGATTTTTTTCTATTTACTTTATCTGCTAGCACCAACATATTTATCACGCATTTCAACAGTTTTTATACTTTTAGATGTGGTGACAGTAAATGTACTCTCACCATTATAAATTGCTACGTGGGATACTTTTCATTCCACTCATAATAATCAATTTTATATGTAACATTCCTTAGTTGTGTTTATCATTTTCTACTGACGGTAATAATGAAGATGCATAAACTACATACAAAGGGTGAAAAGTTATGATTAATGTCATTGAGACACTAATAGATTTTATAAAGAACTCTTCTACAGATGATACGCCCCCTCGCCCACACATCGGTGAGACTATGGGATGTTGGTTGTATTTCACTGCTTTAGCGGAAGAGATACCTGCCTTAGAGACTTGTCTTAATACAACATCCAACAGTGAACTACTTAAGCTTACTCAAGACTCAAAAACCCTGGCTGAATCTCAAATTGATACACTAAAAAAATTAATGATTAAAGAAGGAATTCCACTTCCTGAAATACCGGCTACCAAGCCGAAATCCGACCCTAACAGTATTCCATTAGGAGCAAAAGCCACGGATTCTGAAATCGCTAACTTAATATCTGTAAAAATTGCCTCTAATATCGTAATGTGCAGCACGAATATGGGACAATCTATCAGAACCGATATTGGATTAATGTGGTTGAAATTCCACACTGAAAAAGTCATATTGGGATCAAAAGTGAAAATTCTAATGCAGCAAAAAGGATGGCTTAAAATTCCTCCTTATTATTATCCCCCTGGAACCCCTCATAACTAATTGAGGTGTTCTAAGGTAAGAAACCTAGATAACCTTACATCTAACACATTTAACGAGGTGCTTGACCATGGATTTCCCTACAATTCATACAAATTTTTGGGACGCGGTTATTGGTGTTCCTATCGTATTAATCGTTACACAGCTGATAAAATGGCTTTTTCATCCTAAAAAACAATATGTGCCGACTATTGCTTTAGCTGTCGGCGTGCTCTTTTCAGTATTTATTAGTCATCCCCATCATATTATTGCCGGATTGTTTATGGGCTACTTTTATGGATATGCGGCTATTGGCAGTTATGCGGGTCTTAAAACAACGTGGAGAACGATTAGAAAAGATACGTCTCCTTATTCGTCAGACTAAAAAACCAGCGAAATATTCGCTGGTTTTTTAGTCTTCACTACTTATCTCTTCTGCTCCTAGCTCTTTGGCTAAGTGAACAACCGATTGATTGATTTTCCATACGTAATAAATATTGTGGAGCAACTGCAAATGCTGTAAGTTTCTTGATTGAACGGACGTATCAAAATAATCTAAAGATTGTTCAATCTTTTGTCTTACATCTTCAAGCGTGTATACATAGGTTCCTCTTTCTCCTCGTAAAGCTTTTTCAAGCTGAGTGAAATTACTTGCCACTTTCTCTTCCACTTCCTTTACTACGCCATGAAATTCTACTTCCTTATAAAAAGCCTCGTTTCTAGTAGAAGATGCCACCAAATGCTTGGCATAATAATTAATGGCGGTAAAGACGGTCAAAAATTGCTGAAGACGTGAACGGCCGACAAAACCCTTGATAATAGGATCTGAATCGACATGAAGCTGTTTTAGCTTTTTTTCTAATTCCATTCCTTTATCAGCTAAATTGGCAAACGCATACTGATTTGTAAACCGGTGCAAATAAATTTGCACAAATTCTTTTAAAGCCGCTACGTATTCTACTGAGGTGTCGGTTATTTTATCTCTTGTTCTTTTAGGAAATACAAGAGCAGACACGGCTAAACCAATTCCAACTCCTACGACTGTATCTAACACGCGAGCCAGCAATAAACTCTCTGAAATTCCGCCAAGAAGTATGTCATACATAAAGGCTAGCATCATGGTAATCCAAAAGCTCATAAACGAATACGTAATAGGAAAGAAATAAAAAGCCATAAACACACAGATAAAGAGCAGCGTTACTTCAAGTATTCCGGGTGAGACAAAGCTTGCTACAACAAAGCCAACAGCTGCTCCTAAAAGCGTTCCTACACTTCGCTGTACAGCTTTTACAAACGTACTTCCTATTGTCTCTGTACCAAGAAGCACTAAGTAGCCTGCTAAGAGCGCCCAATATTGGTGCGATGGAGATAAGAAAGAGCCAAATACTAGCGTCGCAACAGCAGTGATGACCGCTTGAATAGACTTTTTCGTAGATGGTTTTAATCCTTTTTCTTCATCATTATCCTCTTCGTCTTCTTTTTCTTCCGCTTCTTTTTGGGGCTGTTTTTCTTGTTTCACAATTGCTTGCTGCAGCTCATACGCTTCATCAATCACGTGATTTGATATCGTTTCGATACGGCGGATTAAGTAAAGCCAATCCTTATACCTTTTGTCTTGAGGTTCGAGTTCACTTAATTTTTGGCGCAGCTCTTGCAGATGCTGCGCTGCATCTGTTAAGGAATGAGTAGGGTTTTCATTTAATACCTCAGCTTCGCGAATCGATTCCACTAGCTTTAACAGCAGCTGCTGAATATCAAAATGATTAAATGCCTTTAATTCACTGAGCTTTCGAATCGCCGGGGAATATGTCTGCAGCAGCATAACTGTGTCAAATACATAAAGGCGCATCTGTTCAGCTGTTACGCCAGGCCATATGTCGTGAGGATCTGTATTTCCAAGCTCTTCTGATGCTACACGGGCATACTCCGCTAGTTTTTTAATATTACGGTTATATTGTTTAATTTGAGCCGGTTCAATTTGTTTCTTTTGAATTAACTCAATAATTAAATCAAGCACCAAATTCACTTGAATATGAAATGATTTCATTGAAGACCTCAGCACATTGGCAGGTCGGTCTTTAAAGATGACAAAATTATAGATAAATGCACAGCAAGCTCCTACTACAACTCCAGCTAACAGCCACGGCAGCTGAGAAAATGTGACATGTAAAATAGAAGCAAAATAAAACGACATAAATGCCACCATCGACAGGGAGAAGTAGCGAATACCATATTTCTGTAAATAAAAAGACAAAAACACTAACAGAACGAGAAAGATATTTTCTGCTTGTCCATATCGTGATAGAAACGAACCAATTCCGAGAGAAACGGCGCTAGAAAGTGCTACTAAGCCTGTGGTAACTTTTTTTGCTTTCGTTGTTTCGTCATTCACAACCAATATACCCATCAGGCCAATTACGCCCGATAAAATAGCAGCGGTAATTTGTGGGCTTCCCGCTGCTTTTAATACAATAAGCATAATAACTACCGCTGTAATTACGCTAATCGTAGCTTTAGAAGCCGTTTTGAGCCTTTTTCGTCCAGGATCTGCAGCAACTAAGCGGCTAAACCAATATGAAAAAATAAACACCCTCTCCTTTCGTGCTGTAGAGTTCTTTGTAGAAAGAGTAATATTATTACTTATACCCTTTTTTATTCTTTTCTATCGTATGTAAGCACGTTTTTACACTATAACATTGTGAAGGGCTAAAGAGCTAAACAAATGCTTAAAAACACATCTGTTTTCTGTCAGATGTGTTTTTTAAGAAATAATCAGTCATTACAATTTAAGAGAAGAAATTTCCCACCCGTTTGTTAATGGATTTCTTTTTAAAGTAAAGACCATCGTTGTCTTTTGAGCCCCTTTATTTTCGTAATAAATAAGGCAATCTACGGCGATTTTCTCTTTTGTTTTATATTTTTTTGCATAAAATAAGTCCGTTTTATAATAAATAGTGGAGATACTATGCAGTTTTTCCCATAACTTATGCTCTTGCTTCACGCGTAAAACCGGCTGCATCAAGGCCTCGTCATCTTGCTTTAATCCTGTTAAAAACATATTTACGACTTCTGCCGGCTCAGCTTTTAGTGCATATTCATCAAGCTTTCCTCCTGCTTTTAATACCATTAACTGATGACCTGGATCCACATTTTGAGACTTGTGGGTCGTACTTCCTGCAAAATGAATGCAAAAATGGCCGGGGAACCCATTGTCGAGCGCACCGGCTCCATGAGGCATTCCATTCATGGAAGCTGCAAGCATTTGACCTTTAGACGGGATGAGAACCGCTCTTCGGTTCCAGCTCCATTTTCCATTATATAAATGCTTCATTACTTTCGTATCTTGACGTGTAAGGGGCTGAACATCCGCATGATGCGAGCCGGCTCTTCGCTGCACGTAAAAGTAAAAACCGGTTTCTACATCGATAACTTTAAATTTTTTCCCCTTCGGCAGTAAGTTTTCTACACGTTTCCACTTTAACACTTTTCCTGTGTCACTCACCGGAAAGTACGTAAGGTTTTCTTCTGCTTTCATCTTTTGGGGATGCACAAAAAAACTAATAAGCATAAAGACTAAAATCATTAATTTTGTCATTGTCTACCCTCATTACCTTGTAGTTTCTCTATGTAATATGCGAAAGTACACATACAATTATAAATAGAAATTTTTACACGTGCAGCCTATGGAAAATAATACAAAAAAGAGCTTATGAATCCTATACATTAAATGGTTCATTTTATTCATACTAACAGGTGAAAGCGAGGTATATGATATGAATTTCACTTGGATGTTTGGACTTTTAATGCTCATTCAACCTCTTTCTACACAAGACCACCTATCTATTACTCATAACGGTAAAACAATTCAACGGATTGAACGGGACAGAGTGGCAGTCCCTCTTCTTCCTGTACCTATGGTTGATCATGATCAATACAATCTTCTTCTAAAAGAATTGGATAAAAAAACATATAGAGAGCCCATAAATGCCCGCATTGATAAAAGCGGGCAAATTGTTCCTGAGCAAGCGGGTGTCAAACTATATCATAAAGATTTTGCGGAGAAATTTTATACTTATTTTTTTAACGGCGGTACGTCAACGTTAGAAATTCCGACGCTGCCTGTTCCGCCCCGCGTGGATAAGGAGCTGCTTGCAACGATTCGAATTAAGCAAATCGGGCATTATCATACGGTATTTAACCCTCATAATAAAAATCGTTCTCACAATATTTCTCTTGCGGTTGAATCACTAGACAGCAGCGTCGTATTTCCTGGGGAAGTTTTCTCTTTTAATCAAACCGTTGGAAAAAGAACGGCAGCAAAAGGGTATATGCGTGCGCCAATTATTGTAAAAGGAGAGTATTCTGAAGGAGTTGGTGGAGGAATTTGCCAAGTTTCTTCTACCTTGTTTAACGCCGTCGATAATGCTGGCGTAACGATTACACAGCGTTATTCACACAGCCGCAGTGTTTCCTACGTACCTCCTGGGCGAGATGCTACCGTCAGCTGGTATGGACCTGACTTTCATTTTAAAAATACGTACAGCGATCCTTTATTGATTCGAGCGCAAGTACATGGCGGGGTCGTAAGCGTAGCCGTGTACTCTACTGATGCGATTGAATATAAGCCTCGCCGCGTTCCTTGGGCTTCTAATGACCAATTGCCGAAAGAGAAAAAAATTGAATCGCATGTTGATACTGAGCCTGCTGATTAATCATCTCTTCCTGTTTTTTATATTTTATAATGGACATGAAAAAAGCCTAAAGAAACTTCTTTAGGCTTTTCAGTCGTATAATTAGCAGCCGTAGCCACCATAACCACCGCTATAACAACTACATCCGATAATTACTAATAGGATAAATAATACAACTAATAAAGCGAAACCCGAACCGAATCCACATCCAGCATTAGACATACAAGCACTCCCTTTCAACGTAATTTTCTGTTGCTAAAACAAAGAAGGTTCAAACATGGGGTGTTTCTCATGGATAGGTTATTGTATGTCTGCGTAGACGTTTTGGTTTGCTGTTCTGCTCATTTTTTTTTAAACGGGCTTGTTTTCGTCTTTACAACGTGTAAAACATAAAATCTTCTATAAGAGTAAAACTCATTTCCACTCTTCCTTTAAAATCGCGTAATAATATTCATCCCACCATCCTTTACCAGCTGGAATACATTTTTTGAAATACCCTTCCCTTCTCATCCCTACATTCTCCATAACCCGATAAGAAGGCGTGTTTTCAGGTTGACAAGTAGCAATAATCCGATGCAGTTTCATTGTGTTAAAGGCGTAGTCCATTACTGCTTTTGCCGCTTCTGAAGCGTACCCTTTCTGATGATATTCAGAATTAAACACCCAGCCGATTTCATAAGTATGGTCACCAAAACAGTTAAAAAAGACGATATGGCCAATTATGATTTTTTTATTTTTCAATACAACCGGAAAATTTTCATTGTTTCTCTTCATATTTTCATTTACAAATTTCTTCGCATCATCCTTACTAAAAACACCTTCTGGTATGTACTTCATGACGTCAGCATCAGATGTGTATTCGTAGACATCTTGCCAATCTTCATATTTGAATTTGCGTATTAGTAATCTGTTAGTCTCAATGTTCATGTGATTCTCCCCTATCTTAAAGCTATCTTTCTACACGCTTGTTTCGATAGTGAAGATATAAAAACCTCTTTGTACCAAGTTACTATTGCTTTTGTTGACGCTTCTTTAAAAAAAGTTAAAGTAACTCTGCGAAAAAGAAAAATAAAAGAGAAAAAAGGACAAATAATTCAGCCACTTCCATTACTCGAAACGGGCTTAAAGTATTGTATAGTGCCTGCAGCACGTTCGTTCTTTGAAAAAGATCAATTCCTATAGTATGAAGGATTACACGTAGCAAGATTTCTTTTACATATGCCACTTTTTGCTGTCGTACCTATGCTGCTTTTACTCATTGCATTTTTTAAGAATAGGAAGAAGCAGCGGAGACAATAACAATAAGCTTGCAGTTAGTGAGGTGATTTTGGTGTATATATGGTTTTATGATCATTTTGTTAATACCATCCTGTTTCCGCTTACTTGTATCATACTAGTGTGCCTATCATTAGGACTGTATGCTTACTTTAAGCTAAAAAAAGTGGAAAATTGAGAATAGATAACTGTTTCCCTTATTCAAAACAGGAAAGATACAATAAGGTAGAAGGCAACTGTTATTCCCGCTGCAATTAAAGCCGGCTTTAATTTATACTTGGCATATTCAATAACAGATAAATCTAATATTTTGGCGATGGTATTCGTATCGTCGCTTAAAGGCGAAGAAAACGCTCCAAATGAACCGCTAGCAAACACCGCCCCGATAATTAGCGGCAAAGAAAGATCTGCAGAACTCGCAAGTGATACGCCAAGCGGCATTAAAATCCCCCACGTTCCCCAAGCAGACCCGATAAAGTAAGAAATAGCAGCTCCAAAGATAAACATAAAAGGAGTGATGAACATATGAGGAATCCACTTGGAATGTGCCGTCACAAAGTTGGAAAACCCTAAGTCTTCTGTAACAGCGGATAATCCCCATACTACCGATAACAAAAGAATAACGGACATTAAGTCATTGCCTCCTGTGATAAAACCATTAAGCAAATCATGTAGGGTAAAGCGCTGAAATAGGAAAAAAATGAGGGTAATTAACGTAGTCATAATCAAAGCTACTACCATCGCTTCCAGCACGTCTGCTTTAATAAACGCTTCAAAAAAGGTGTGGCTTTTATGGTGACCGCTCCACCATGTTAAAAATAAGGTCAACGAAATTACAACAAGTAAAGGTACTAGCAGATTCCAAGGCTTAGAAGGTAAATCCTTCGAGACACAAGGATGACAGTCATGCCAATCTTTTTCGTCTTCTTCCAGCTTCATAGGAGCAGTAGATGTTGAATGATGAAGAAAGCTGAAATAAATTCCTACTAAAATAATCACAATCGAAAAGAAATTATAAGGAATGCTTTGAATGAATAAAGAATACGCGTCTTGTTTTATGCCTTGATGATCAATCGCCATTTGAATGATTGACACCATATATCCTACAAATGCCGTTGCCACGGGAATTAAGACGATGACAGGAGTAGCAGTTGTTTCAATAACAAATCCTAACTCTGCTGTCGTCATTTTCACTTTCTTCAGTAGCGCTCTCATGATGGGCGCGATCGTAACAAAACGAAATGTAGGAGCACTGAATGTTCCAATGGTTGAAACATAGGTTAAAATAAGGGCTTTTTTTCTTGTATCAATTTTTTCTGCAGCTGTTTCCACAAATCCTTTAACTCCTCCAGCCATCTTAATCATCCCGATAAGCCCTGAAAACGCGTATAAAAAGACGACGATTTCTATATTACTTTTATTTCTAAGAGCTTGTACAACGTAGTGAAGTAATTTTTCAACACCTCCGACAATCGAATGATCAATCAAATAAGCGCCTACTAGTAAGCCCAAAAACAACCCTGGCAGCACTTGTTTGGTGAAAATAGCTATTGGAATAACAATTAAAAACGGTATAATTGAAAACCAACTAGATTCCATAGGACTCTCCCCTATCTTAAAAACCATATTAGATGTCTTTACGTATAGTTCATTAGCTTTTAATGTAACCTCAATATTATGTGTATATTCATGAAAACAACACGTATAAGCAGCACTGCTTTAATAAAATATTTCTAAGTAAAAACAGCACAATAAAACCCTTTATTTCTACAACAAAAAAAAGCAGTTTGCACATGCAAACTGCTTTTGAAATGAAGCGGAAGACGAGGTTCGAACTCGCGACCCCCACCTTGGCAAGGTGGTGTTCTACCACTGAACTACTTCCGCGCATATATGAAAGTAAAGATGCGGGTGAAGGGACTTGAACCCCCACGTCATAAGACACTAGATCCTAAGTCTAGCGCGTCTGCCAATTCCGCCACACCCGCGTGTGAATTAAAAGATAGCTCCAAAATGGCAGGGGCAGTAGGAATCGAACCCACACTGACGGTTTTGGAGACCGTAGTTCTACCTTTAAACTATGCCCCTAGAAATGATTTCTTCAAAAGAGCCTCGTTTATTAACGACGCTATATCATAATAAAACATATATGAAATTTCGTCAATAGGTCTTTTTATGAATCACGACTAGTACTAGCGGTTTCAAAAAAACTGTAAGGCATATCACCGCTTGTTACATTACCCCT
This sequence comes from Priestia aryabhattai, assembly GCF_023715685.1. Taxonomy (NCBI): domain Bacteria; kingdom Bacillati; phylum Bacillota; class Bacilli; order Caryophanales; family Bacillaceae; genus Priestia; species Priestia aryabhattai. The sequence goes on along the minus strand of NZ_JAMBOQ010000004.1, from coordinate 408,368 downwards.
TTACCAGTTGTTGTACCTTTTAATCTCTACTATTTATTTTTAGAGACTTGCTGCAAAAGCCTTTTTTAGACAAGGCGCTGAACTATACAAAATGTCTCCAAAATCTCGTGAAGACTGAAAGAATATGTAGGAGTGCAGATTTCATAGGAGGTACGCTTTTTTGAGAATCCGTATTAAAATCCACAGGTTCTCCCTCGTTCCCCACAAGCATACTGTGTGAAACCTTAGTTTCAATAGCTCCTGTTAACTCTGCTGCAAATTCTTCACTATCTATCATAACCATGGATTCAGTATTTAAAAATACAGAGCGTGAATCTAAGTTAAAAGAACCAACTGCGCTCAAACGCTGATCGTAAACAACAGATTTCCCGTGAATTGAATAAGGCTTTTGATATTCATAAAGCTTTGAAGCAGTCTTTATGACGCGATTTCTTACTCCCAAGTATGCAGAAAAAGCCATAGCGTTTGGAGTGGATGTAATAGAATTAGTTAAAATAATTCTTTGCACTTTAGGTTTTACTCGCTTATCTATATACTGTTCCATCTCTTTTGTTGGTACCATATAAGGACTTTGAACGACAATGGATTTTTCAGCTTGCTCAGCAAGCTTAATAAATGTTTTCCATATAAAAGGGCTTTTATTAATTCTTTCAATAGGATTTGTAATAAAAGAAACCTTTCTTGTAGGCATCGTTGATTCTCTCCATACAATATAAGGATGGACAAAAGGTTCGTTTGCTTTTTTGGCCTCTTCGTATTGATCTATTAACAATTTCTTTCCTGAAAGGCCACGAAATTGTTTAGTTTTCTTGAGCTGCCGAAAAGCTTTGCATGTATACGGGTGGTTCCATAATTTCTCCACATACTTCTCCATTGAGAGAATGACACTATGATTTTCTTGCTTTGTGTTATAAATCAGCACATCACGGTCATAGACAAAATTTTTATCTGGTTGACTGGCCAAGTATTTATCTCCAATATTTCGTCCTCCAATAATACCTAATTGGCCATCGACTACTATTATTTTATCGTGAAGACGATTATGCCATGTCCAAGGTTTAAAAATAGTAAAGGGCTCATAGTACTTTAATTCAATATTATTATGGAAAGCTAGAGCATAAAGAACATTTTTCCGCTTGCCTTTTAACCCATGAGAGATCCCGTCTAACAGCACTCGAACACGTATACCTCGATCCGCGGCTTCGAATAAAGCGCCCATAAGTAAATCCGAAGAACGACCTTTACCAATCGAAAAGTACGCAATATCGATTGTATGCCTCGCTTCTTGAATCATCTGCATCCGAACAAGTCCTGAAAAATAACCGTTTTCTAAAAGCATAACTCGGTCTGCGGACTCTTTCTTCCCGTAGAAATTCTCAGTATTCATTACTTTTAAGTCTTTTCCCTTATGCAAAGGGACATAAAACAGTACCACTGCAGTTACGAATACATATATGAAATACAATACGACAATCATTATTAGTATATTTATTAGCATGTTTCCTGTCACAATCCCTTTCCATTCTTATTGTTGTGTTTTTATTAGGATTCTTAACTTTTTAACTTCTATACCTTATAAAAGAAGAATGAATCAAGATTTCAACCAATGTTATGTGCGTCCGCTTCCCTGAATTCTAACTCGAAAAAGCAGAAGGTATTTCCCTTCTGCTTTTACAATTTATATCCTATTGTGAACCTGCTCTAGGTAAAACAGCGGTTCTTTTATTGATTAAGGTCGTTCTCCATATCTTTTATATCTTGCTGAAACTCTGTTAAACGCTGACGCTGTGTTTCAGAAGCATTTTCAAGCGCGTTCTCAATTTGCTGAGAAGCTTCATTCACTTCACCTATCGCTTGCTTTGCTTCATGTCCATACGATGCATCATTTTTAGCTTCATTTGCCTGTTCATATGCATCTACTGCTTCTTTATGCCCCTGCTGTGCTGCTTGAAACGATTGTTGTTTATCTTTATTATATGGGAATTTTTTCATCATAGTGCTCCTTTCCATTTGTTCACTCTTTAGTGTGGCATTTTTCTACTTATTCATACGACTCTTCAACAGGTTAAAGCTGCGTAAATATTCCTCATAACAAATCTCTTTATTATTTAAGAGCTCCCGATATCTCCTGAAATACTTTCTATATTTTACAGAAATGTATAATCGCTTTCTTTAGCAGACATCATACGAATAGCTTATGTGAACGACAAAATGTATTGGGGTTGACTCCATGCACTTGTTTCTTTCCTTTTTGATCATTTGCGCAGGGATTATATGGATGGAAATAAAAAGATTACCTCAACACTCTCATAAAAAGGAACGGAAAATTTTTATTGTGTTCATGACAATCAGTATCATGATAGCTATTGCAAAAATCTTTCGGCTGCCTTTACCGAACCCTTCTGATTGGATAGAAGTAATGTTTCAACCTTTAAGTCACTTATTATTCTGTTGGATTACTTAATTAGTGTATATGGCACAAGGATGTGCTCATTTTGCTTAATGAAATCAACATTTCAGCTGTGCAGTTTCGCAAGCTGGTAACTTTATATAGCATTGGAAGCACGATTATTGTTGTGCCTGCCGCTATTACAGCTGATGCTCATCAAGATGCCTGGATTGCAGCACTCTTTGGAGTAGCATCAGGAATTGGCTTAGTTTTGCTTTTTACCTCACTGGGAAAAATGTTTCCAACGCTTAAGCTTATAGAAATGAACGAAAAAATTTCAGGCAAAATATTTGGAAAGATTGTTCTGCTGTTTTTGTGTTATCCAATTTATTTATCAGCAGTCAAGTTCTTTACTATGTAGGGAATTTTCTTACCGCTCAAATTCTTCCTTACACGCCGCTTACAGCCATCCACATTGCATTTATGGGTGTGGTCATCGTAGGAGTGCGCCTAGGAATAGAAGTTATGGCACGAAGTACAGAGATTTTATTTCCTTGGTTTGTCTGATTATTTGGGCTTCTTATTTTATCTATGATCCCTCAAATTAAAATAGAGCATATTCAGCCCGTGTTCGAAATACATCCAAAAGCTTTTATTCGTGCTGTTTTAACGTTTTTGAGCATGAGTTCCTTGATTTATACCATTCTGCTTATGATTTTCCCTTCACACACACCAGACACGAGAAAGGCAACTCAATCTTTTTATATAGGTAATATAGCCGGTGGAATGGTGAGGGTGACGTTAATTTCACTCGGAATTTTAGTACTTGGTCCTTATTACTCCCAAATCACAATGTTTCCAAGCTATGAATTAGGAAGAAGAATTGATGTAGGAAACTTTCTTCAAGGAATTGAAGTAGTCATTGCTATTTTGTGGTTTATTACTCTCTTTTTTAAGCTTTGCATTTACTTTTACGCTACTCTTTTTGGGTTTGCCAATGTATTTCATATAACAGATTACAAACTATTTTCTTTTCCAGTGGCACTCATCATGATTACTCTTTCCCTTATCGTGTATCCAAGCGTTTCTTATCAAAAGGAATGGGATACAAAAACGTGGATTCCCTATAGTTTTTTCGTAGGGGCTTTATATCCTTTTATCCTTCTTATCATAGGCTGGATCCGCTTTAGACCTACTAAAATAAAAGTAAAAAAGATAATAAAATCCACATAAAAAAAGCAGGTAGTCACCTGCTTTTTTATGCTTGAAGCGCTTGAAGGCCTGCTTGATTTAAGAAATGCCAAGGCTTATTAAAGTGCGGTTGAAAGAAAAAGTCCATAAATCCAAGCTCGTCGATGGTCATTTCCTGTTGTACGCATACAGACAATGTGTTAATTGCTTGAGTAGCATCAATTTTGGAAATAACCTGGGCGCCTACAATTCGTCTCGTTTCTTCTTCGTATACTACTTTTAACGTAATATTTTCGTACGTTGGCATAAATTCCGGTCGGTTATTCTCTGAGATTGTGATGCTTTTCACATTCATGTCAAAAAGAGAAGCTGCTGTTTCTGTTATGCCGGTAGATGCAACATTGTAATCATAAATATGCAACCCTGATGTTCCTTGTGTTCCCATATACTTAATCGTCGGCTTAACAAGGTTTTGAGCTACTAATGTTCCCATTCTAACCGCATTTGTAGCAAGCGGAATATAAGCATGTTTTTTAATCGGATTGTAGTAAATAGCGCAGCTATCTCCGGCAGCAAATATATCTTTTTTGCTTGTTTGCATATATTCATCAACCACAATGGCGCCGTTTGGAAGCATGTCTACCTGCCCTTTTACTAAATCTGTATTTGGACGGAAGCCAACACACAGAATAACAAGATCTGCTTCGTATTCACCTTCAGTTGTCACTACTTTTTCAACAGATCCCTCACTGCCTACAAACTTAGTGACCGCTTGGTTTAATGCTAATGTAACTCCGCGATTTTCAAACTCAGTTTCCATTAGGTTCGTAAATTCTGGATCAAGATATTTATTTAAAATGCGATCGGCACTATCAATAAACGTGACTTCTTTCCCATACACTTCGAAGGCTTCTACTAATTCTGCACCAATATAACCCGCACCAATTACGGCTATTTTCTTCGCTTGTTTCGCTTTTTCAATGATATGATTGGCATGCTGATAGTTTTTGCAAAGCAAAACATTATTTAAATCGATGCCTTCAAGGTTTGGAATAATCGGCCATGATCCAGTTGTCATAACTAATTTATCAAATGTATCTTCAAATTCTTCGTTTGTTTCTAAATTTCGTACAGCTATTTTTTTACCATCTGTATCAATATTTGTAACTTCATGTTTCATTTTCATATTTACAACCATCTCTTGCAATTCAGACGGGGAAGAGTAAAATAAACCATTTGCATCTTTTACGACCCCTCCTACATAGAGCGCAATTCCACAAGACAAAAATGAAACATTATCATTTCGCTCATAAACTGTAATTTTAGCTTCTGGATAAAGTTCTGCCATGTTTTTTACTGCTGCTGTTCCTGCATGTGTACACCCTACTACTGCAATTTTCATAGATGATATCCCCCTTAGGATTATAGAAAATATATTATTGTGAAGTTTTTCACATATATTGTGAAATGTTTCACATATCTTTTACAATTCTTATTATACAAACATGTTTGTTCTTTTTCAAGAGATATGTGAAAAAAATCACATACTTTTTCAAAAAAATATGTTACAGGCTGATTCATATAGCTTCAACACTTGATATAACACGTTTTTTAGCTGCACTTTTCTTGCTTGTGAATATCACAACGTGCGTTTGCTGATGAGTTTTTTCATCAGCTTATTTTTTACGTAGAAACTCACTATCCAATGCATTCTCCAACAAAAAAATAAGACGGATAAAAGAGTTATCGCTAAAATAGATACAGAAATTCCACTCACAAGCAAGTCTGCTATATAAACCGCTAGAAAAGTAAAGAATATATCAACAAAAGCTACAAGTGTTACAAATAAGAGTTTATTCAGTCCAGCATTCTTTATTTAAAAAATAAGTGCCTTTGAAAAAAGCTCTGTGATAGAGCCAAAGATAAAAATAAAAAGTAGAAATAGACAAATAGCCCAGTAAGACTCATATTCGACTCCCATCACTCTAACAAAGCCTATAAAACCAAAAAAGTAGCTTCCCATTAAGATAGCTAAAATGATTAGTACCATTGCTCCTGTTATAAAAAATGCGATTAAACGATCCGTTCCCCTGCTTCTTTTTTTCATTGCTCCATGCCACCTTGTTTACTTATCGAACAAACCATATTATACCAAAAAGTGCGATACAGCGGTATCGCACTTTTCTACGTTACTTATCTTCTTTATCTTGGAGAGCTTGTTTCAAAGCATCACCCAAGCTTGAACCAAATGCTCCGTCATCGTTGTATTTGTTCAGAAGCTTTCGTTCCTCTCGTTTTGAAATCTTTTTCTTTTTGTCCTCAGCTTTTTCCGCTACTTGACATGAACGACATTGGAAATACATCCCTGCTTTTCCAGAGTGAATTTCCATTCGCTTATGACACTGCGGACAGCGTCGATTCGATAGTTTAGGGTCCTTCGCGCGTCTATAGCTGCACTCAAGGCTTGAACAAACAAGCACTCTTCCTTGCTTTGTTTTCTTTTCTTTCAAGAACGAACCGCATTCCGGACATTTAGAGCCCGTTAAATTATGGGGTTTGTACGTTTGATTACTTGTTTTTACTTGCCTAACAAGCTTTTCTGTTTGTTCGCGAATATTTGTTAAAAACTCTTTTGCATTTCCTTTGCCTTTGGCAATTGCTTCTAAGTCACGTTCCCACTTAGCCGTAAGCTCAGGCGACTTTAACTCATCCGCTACTAGGTCAATCAGCTGCTTTCCTTTTTTAGTTGCATGCAGACGGTTATTTTGGCGATCAATGGATTCATTTTGCAAAAGCTTTTCAATGATATCTGCACGTGTTGCCGGCGTACCTAAATTATGTTTTTCCATTTGTCCAAGAAGATCTGCTTCTGTGTAGCGCTGCGGTGGCTCTGTAAATGCACTTTTCATTGTTACATCCTGAATGAGCAGCTTGCTGCCTTCTTTGATATCAGGTAGCTTCACCGTTGCTTCTGATTCTCCACCAGAAACTTTTTTAAAGCCTGCATTTACGACTTGCTTTCCGCTTGCTACTAACTGTTCCCCATTTACTTCAAGCTCTGCTTTGACCACTTCATACTCATATGCAGGATAAAATAATGAAATAAATCGCTTTGCAATTAAGTCATACAGCTTTCGTTCATCTGCTGATAAGTCCTGTAAGAACACAGGCTGATCCGTTACGATAATAGCATGGTGATCACTTACTTTTTCGTTATTAACCACTCGCTTTGGCAGCTGCGCATTTCTTAAAATTGGACGAACCTCTTCTTTATATACAGCAGAGATACTTTCCAAACGCTCTTTCATTGTGGAAACCATATCTGTTGTTAAATAACGAGAATCTGTACGTGGATACGTTACTAACTTATGCTGTTCATATAACTTTTGAAGTACATTTAATGTCTTCTTAGCAGAGAAGTTAAAGCGTTTGTTAGCATCTCGCTGCAGTTCATTTAAGTCATAAGGAAGCGGCTGCGCTTCTTTATGCATTTTGCGCTTGATTGTTTTCACAACTGCTTCACCTGATAATTTTGAGTGCAGTTCTTTTGCACATTTTTCATCAAAAATGCGCTTTTCGTTGCCCTTTTGCCAAGCTGCTTCAAACGATGAAAACTGAGCTGTAAGCGTCCAATATTCACTAGGTTTGAATGTGTTGATTACCTGTTCACGCTCAATTATCATCGCAAGCGTCGGTGTTTGGACCCGTCCTGCCGATAATGGTTCTTCGTATTTAGTCGTTAACGCTCTCGTGACGTTTAAACCGATAAGCCAATCGGCTTCTGAACGGCAAACCGCTGAGTCATACAAACGATTAAACTCTTTTCCTGGTTTTAACTGTTTAAATCCATCACGAATTGCTTTGTCCGTTTGAGACGAAATCCAAAGGCGTTTAAACGGCTTGTTCCAGCGCACCTTTTCCATAATCCAGCGTGCAACAAGCTCTCCTTCACGCCCTGCATCAGTCGCAATAATTAATTCTCCAATATCCTTTCTTTTTGCTAGATCGGATACTGTGCGAAACTGAGAGCTCACTTTACGAATTACTTTTAATTTCATTTTCTCAGGCATGATTGGTAGATCTTCTAATCGCCATGTTTTATATTGGTTATCATAATCCTCTGGTGTTTGTAATTCAACTAAATGACCGAGTGCCCACGTTACGACATACTTTGGCCCTTCAATATACCCTTTTTTTGTTTGTGTGCTGCCAAGTACGCGCGCAAGATCACGTGCTACACTTGGCTTTTCTGCTAATACAAGTGATTTCATTTTATGTATACCTCCAATTCACTTGTTCCATTATACATGATTGTATACTTTTTGTACGACTTCAAGATCAAGTTTACATAATAATATTATAATAAATAAAGCTGAAGAATTTCTCTTCAGCTTCTAGCTACTTCTTTTTATAAAATAGTCGCGAGATAATTAAACCGATAGCTCCTAAGACGATAAATAACAAGGCCCGTATAGCCATTGGGATAAAAGGTAAATCATATAAAACGAGTTTAAAGAGTGTTAAGAACAAAATGCCCACGCCGATATACGTTGCTGTTTTAAACGTTTGAAGTGATCCTATTACGAATGCAGCAATGGATAGCCCTAACCAAACGGCCGTCATAATAAGCGTTTGTGGATTAGCGGAAAGATGATTGGTGCCAGCGGCCGTAACTTCCGTTGCGAAAATTAAGGAAAGAATAGAAAAAACAATACTCCCCCCAATTTTGAACGTATCATGCTCATCTTTTTCTGTTTTTTGAATGCTGATCCATATAAATACTAGAATAGAAGCTAACACAACAAGCCAATTTAATGTAGGAAGAGACACCACTCGTTCGATTGGTGTAACTAAGATATACGTTGCGCTCAGTATATAAATCGTATAAGAAAATAGTTGATGAAGTATATTTTTATACGTCATGGCTATATAGTAAACAGCAAGCCCTTGAATAACATATAAAATGACTCCTTCTCTTAAATCGATGAGCTGATGAATAAAAAACGCTACTACAACAATTAAATAGGTAATAAAAAATTCAAATTTCTCTTTAGAACTTCTTACTGCGTAAACACCTAATGCGTAAATAATAACTAACGCAAGCAGCACCATTGTGGTCGTACCATCGTCAAAAATGGCCAGTAGCCAGCCGTACGTAACCGCTAAACTCGATAGAAGGGTAAACGCATATACTTGCAGCACGGACTGTGATAGAAAAAAACTAGAAATTAAGCATAAATGCTGAATAAGAATCGCCATACCTAATAATTCTTTTACACCATTATCACCAACAAACGAGTAATAAATGAGTAGCGTAAGATTTAATAGTACCGCCGAAAGCACATATAAAATTGAATATTTTTGTTTGACTGCCACATATAAAAAGGCAATATACAGAAGCGTTTCATAGCCAATGAAAACCAGGGCATTAGGCGAATTACTTTCAATAAGAAAAGGAACTAGTACGCCTCCCACCGCGCTAATAATACCTAACGCCTGCGAACGATAAAAGACTGTCGCGATAATCCCCAGGATAATCCAACTCACATTTAGTATAAAAGCAAGCGTTGGTCCCGCTAAATGATACAGGCTATGCATCGCAAACGTCGTTAACATGAGAATAGGAATAGCTCCTCCTACAAGTACTTGCCCCAGCACCAACCTTCCCTTTTTAATTTGGAAATGACCTGTCACAGCAAAACCTATCGAAACAACAAAACCGAGAACAACTTTTGCTTTTTCATTCATTAACCCATAGTCAGAGGCTGCTTTAAATCCCCATAGCACGCCAATGATAAATACAAAAATAAAAATTCTTGGCAGCCATGTTTGAAAAAGGATTTTTTCCCAATCAACAGGTTCTTCTATCGTCTGTGAGCTTTTAGCTACTGTTTGAGCAGGACGTTTAGCGGTCTCCTGGCGCAGCTGAGAAGGAGCGTGAACTGCTTTTGGTCTAGGAGCATTCGTTTTATATACGAGCGACTTTAGCTTGGCTACGTCTTCTTCTAAACTGCTTATTTTTCGTTCAAGTTCTTCTATTCTTTCTCTTTCCATAGTTCCTCACCCTTTCTCTTTAAAGCATTTGTGATTTTTTTATATATAAATCTTACAATAACTAACTATTATACCATTAAAAGGAATAACTCTTAGAAGCATTCCATTTTTAGCAAAAAAAAATACAGCGCCCTTTTCAAAAGAAAAGTTCGTTGTATAGGATGTGCTGCATTTTTTATGTCACTTTCTCGCTGTATGTACTATGAAACCCCGCTTCGATGTGGGCTACTTGAAAACTGTGGTGACCAATTAAATATTTAACAATATCCACACGGTCAATTTTACCGGGCTTATTGTTCATTGCTTCTCGCACCATAGATTGAAATGTTTCTTTACAAAATTTCTTTTCATGAAGCAGAATCGTTTCACAATACTCTTCATGGTCTCCCTCTGAAATACGATAATAATGCATTTCTTTCACCCCTTTTTAGTGTTATACCTATTACATACCCCAAATATTGCTATTTTAACAAATTAATTTTATTATTCTTTCTTTTTCCACCTATATATTGTTTATAGGGCAACGTTCCGAAACTCATCGTTATAAATGCTAATTTGGAGCCGCTGAGAAAAACGTTCTTCTTCGATATATGTTTCAGGCATTAATCCAACTGGATATACCTTCGGGTTTTCGCCACTTCCTAATATGTATACATACATCTTTCCTTCGTTTGTATATCGAACCTTCGTCGAAATACCCCGTTGCCCTTGAAGAGGCGCATAAACAGCTCTTACGTTATCTCTTATTTCTTGTACAAATCCATGTAGTTCAATATCTGAATCATAATAATGGTTTGCTTCATACAAGCCGTAAATACGAGACTTATCGATATCACATAATATGTTCCAAAATTCAGATAAATCTGCATTGAACAATACGTGAATAAAATTTCGTGCAGCTTCTTGCTGTTCTTTTGTTAACTCTTTTGTTAGCACAAACTCTTCGTTTTTTAACATCTCAGTCACCTCCCTTATGTATGTAATACGACAAGAGATAAAAATAACCTCTTTTTTCAACTTATTAGCAAGCAATTTATTTTTCACATTAAAAATTGAAAAGCTATTTTGGCTAACGTATCAAAATAACTTTTCAATTACTGTAGAATAATCACGTAAAATACTCGATTTTCGCATTCGGAAAATATTGATCAATGTAATATTCCAATGTCTCTCTTAATTCTTGTTCTTCATCTTTCGCGTATACATACTTTCCAATTCCGTAACGCCCCCATTTGTAGCGGCGCTCTTCTTCATTCATCTCAAGCTTCGTTTTGGGATAGTTTTTTTCGATCACCCGTTTGGCTGGCTTGGTAAAGCGATGTTGAATCATTTCAAATGTAATATCATCTCTTGACTCCTCAGGTATAGAAGCATCAAGCTTTTCAAATAATTGACGATATCCCTCCTGCCATCCTTCATGAATATAAATAGGAGCAACAATAAAGCCAAGTGGATATCCAGCTTTTGCGACTTTATTAGCAGCTTCAATCCGATAATCAAGAGGAGATGTACCAGGTTCAAAGTTTTTAATAACATAATCGGCATTTATACTAAAGCGAAAGCGCGTGCGGCCATTATGCTTAGCATACAACAAATGATCCACGTGATGAAATTTAGTCACAAAGCGCAGTTGACCTAGTTCACTTTCCCCAAAATATTCAATAGCGCGCTTTAATGAATGCGTTAAATGATCAATTCCTACGATATCAGATGTACAAGCCGCTTCAAAACGCGTTATTTGAGGGGCTCTTTCCTGCATATATTGTTCTGCTTGATCTAATATTTCTTCAACATTCACGTATGTGCGAATATACGGTTTGCTTCCCATTGTTGTTTGCAAATAACAATAGTGACAGTGCCCCATACATCCTGTTGCAAACGGTATTGCATATTCCGCTGACGGTTTAGATGTATCAAATTTTAACGTTTTACGCACGCCAACCACTAAAGTCGATTTAGCGTTGCGGTATTTTTGTAAATCGTTTTTTCCCGGTATATTACGTACTTGATTATGAGAAGTTGTTTGACGAATCTCAATTCCCATCTTCTCAAACTTTTCTTTTAATTGAACACCAAGCGGATACTCCATTGCCCCTGGCTCAATGTATACTAACTGAGGTACAAAAGGTTTTATCATCATGTACACTTCCTTTTTTCTTATACTAATAGCGTTTGAAAAATAAAAAGACTATATCCTTGGTAATTATTTTTCAGACCAAAAAAGACTCTCCGTGTAGGAGAGCCTTGCGTCAATCATATTGTTCATAATCAAATATCTTGTTATACATTTTTTCGGCTTCTTCATACGTTGAATACACGGCATCATCTTCAGCTAACAAATGATAAGACTCATGTAAAAACAGCGCTTTTTCATCTTTATTTTCAGGATGTTCCACAATTTCAGCTTGATTAATATTAGCAACGTTTGCCGTATGAGGATTTCGGTAAATAACAAATACTTGATCTCCCACTTGATATTCTTTTTTCTCCACGATCATCATCCTTTTCTTCTTCCTTTACTCGTATGATGTCCGCTTTTGCTCATTTTATCCGGTAAAACCATGTGGTGAGACCCTCAAGAATTCATACACTTTCACGCTCAATAAATCGAAAAGGTAGCTCAACTTTCTGAGGCACCTTGTTTCCAACTAATGTAAAAAGCGTTTCGCCCATCTCCTTAAGAGGAAGTTCTATCGTTGTGATTTGTAAATAAGAAGAAAGTGGATGATTATCAAAACCAATGATAGCTAAATCGCCAGGAACTGAAATACCAGCTTGTTCGCACTGAGCTTTTATTCCGATAGCCACTTGATCGTTTGTGACTAAAAGCGCCTGAGGTCGATTTTTCATCTGCACCAATTTTTTTACCACTTTTTCACCATCTGTCACGTTCAAACAGTCTTGAAAAACCCATTCCGGCTGATAAGGCTGATTTATTCTTTTTACATATTCTTTGTATGCTTGTTGCCGCTGTTGACTATTTGTACCAGTCATTCTTCCAATACAATATCCAATATCCCTATATCCTTTTTCTTTTAAATACATAAGCGCCTGCTGAAAAGCTGCATAATGATCGACGTATACGGAGCGAATAGAACGATTCTGTACGTTTTCGCACACGGCTATCGGCCCGTACTGCTGATAATATTCAATTGTGCTCCAACTGCTTGCTCTAGAACAAATAATCACTCCATCAACTTGCTTTGTTTTTAGCATATGAAGCGCTTCTTCTTCTTTTTTTAAATCATAGTTCGTCTGACAAATAACAAGCTGATACTGCTTTTCTAACGCTTGAGAGGCCACTCCTTCTAAAAGCAGGCTGAAATACGGATGATTAATAAAGGGTAATACGACGGCAATCATATTCGTTTTTCCTTTTGATAAGTGAACCGCATTAATGTTTTGTTCATAATTAAGTTCTTGAATAACTTTTTCTACCAGCCGGCGCTTTTCTTCTTTTACATACGGATGATGATTTAGCACCCGGGATACAGTTGAAACAGATACACCAGCTTTTTTTGCGATATCTCGGATATTTGTCATGTTTTCACCTTTTTCTCTTGCGCTGAAACGCGTTTCATACTTTATTCTCATTATAAAGTGAAATAGCAATAAGCTAAACCCGTTACAATCGTGTTTTTATTCATTTACGTAAGGAGGTCATTTTATGGGTATTTTATTATTCATTTTATTATGCGGAATTGAGATTGGAGGAGCGGCTTATGCACTTAAACAAAATGAGACGCTTTGGAAGGAGTTAGACAAAGAAAAGCCAGCTGATTTTTTCAAACAGTAAAAAACCCTTAAAAAGAACATTCTTTTTAAGGGTTTGGCATTACGCAGCTTCTTTAGATGATTTTGATTTTTTATTTAACCGAGGAAAACCAATTACAATTGCAATGATACCGCAAACCGCTGTTAACATTGGATAGAATGTAAATGGAATAATCTCAATCGGTGACACTTTGGCAAATCCTGCTGCTAGAAGCATTTGTGCACCATAAGGGATAAGCCCTTGAACGCTGCATGAAAACAAGTCGAGCAGACTGGCTGATTTACGATTATCAATTGAATACTTATCAGAGATTTCTTTCGCTAACGGACCTGCCGTAATAATTGAAATCGTGTTATTAGCCGTTGCTAAATTTGTTAAACTTACTAATCCAGCGATACTGAATTCTCCGCCTTTTTTTGTTTGAATGCGCCGTGTTAATAAGTTCAATAAGAAATTAATACCGCCGTTATAGCGAATTAGCTCAACCATTCCGCCAATTAAAAGAGATAAAATAATTAATTCCGACATTCCGCCAATACCTTCTGTCACAGTTTTAGCAAGAGAAGAAAGCGTGTAGCTTCCGTCAGCTAATCCGATCACGCCGGCTAGTACAATGCCTCCGGTTAAAATGCTTAATACGTTTGCACCAAATATTGCCGCTGCTAGCACACCGATATAAGGCAAGATTTTAAACCAGCTAAAATCTTTAATTTCTACTGAAGACGTGTTGCCAAGCGTCATTACAAGCAATAAAATCACCGTAACGATCGCTGCAGGAAGTACAATAAAAAAGTTTACTTTTAATTTATCTGTCATATTTGTTTTTTGCGTACGAACTGCTGCAATGGTCGTATCAGAAATTACGGATAAATTATCTCCAAACATTGCACCACCAACAACGGCCGCAATTGCCAGTGTAATGGATACATGCGCTTGCTCACTGATTCCTACAGCGATAGGCCCTAACGCAGCGATTGTTCCCATTGACGTTCCCATCGAAATTGAAATGAATGCGCCAATAACAAAGATTCCGACTACCACTAAGCTTTGCGGAAGCACAGACAGAGCTAAGTTTACCGTTGAATCAACAGCTCCCATGCCTTTAGCGACTTCGGAAAAAGCACCTGCTAAAATGAAAATAAGCACCATAATAATGATATCAGGATGCCCTGCTCCTTTAGCAAAACGTTCAACTTTTACATTAAGTGAATCTTTGCGGTTCATAGCCAGCGCCACAATGGCTGCAATGATGATAGCTACTAATACCGGCAGCTTATAAAAATCTCCCGTTATAATTCCTGATCCGACAAACAGGACTAAAAAGACGCCCAGCGGTAACAGCGCCCAGCCGTTTCCTTTTTGTTGTTCCATTCTTAACACCTCTTGTTTACGTAATAAAAAAGACCTCTTCTTATTGATAAGAAGAGGTCTCTTATTTGTATCATAAGATTACCCTTCTCATCTTCCAAACGAAACATCGTCTGCTGGATTTAGCACCGCACTGCGTACAGCCAGTTGCCGAGACATCATAGGGCCAGTCCCTCCGTCTCTCTTGATAAGAAGTTTGTAGTTGTTTTAAAAATAGTCTTTCACTACTGTAATCTCTTTTTATTTAATTGTCAAATGCTATTTTAGAAAAATATATAGTGCGAAAATTCTCACATCAATTAGCTACGTCACGTTTCAAAAACGCTACCCATGCTACGCCCATAAAGAAGACAAAATGCGCTATTAAGATAAAGATTGAAAATGGAATTGTCATTCCGTCAAACATCGGCTTCATTCCGTCCATATACTGCACAAAGTCCGTGTTGGCAAATAATAAAAATTTCCCCCACCATAAATCTAGCTCCGATACTAATCGGGTTACAGCTTTCGCACCGATACTCACAACGATAGCTAAACTTGAAGCAAGCGCGCTATTTCTAAATAAAGACGACAGCATAAATGCGAACGTCATCATCATGAACGTTTCCATATACGCACTGTCATACGTAAGCGTAATATGTTTAAGCAGCTGCGCATCTCCTTCTAGACTGGTAAATCCAAAGAACAATGCTCCCCATACAAACGAAAAAAGTAAATAGCTCAGTAAATAATACAAGCTAATTAAAATGAGCGTTATGTACTTGGATGTTAAAATCGTTGAACGTCTAGCCGGGCGAATTAAAAGAAGCTTAATAGTACCTGCTTCAAACTCTTTTGAAACAATCGATCCCCCCACAGCAAGAGCGAAAAATTGAACAAGAATCAGCATACCTGAACTAAATGACAGGAAGTTCAAAATGTTTTCTTCTGTCCCTGCACTGTTTGCCACTTTCTTCATTAAAAGAGCCATACAAAGAGTTAAAATGCCAATTGTAATAAGCGTGATTTTTGTACTTCTTTTGTGAAACCATTTCATATGTTCATTTTGAATTAACTTAAGCATGGTGCTCTCCTTCCGTAACGGACATAAACGAATCTTCAAGCGTCTCATAAACAGGGGTAATTCGGTAGACTAAAATGTCGCTGTCCACTAATTTTCTATTCACAGCTGGAATTTGCTCTTTTACAATCGCTACATCGATAATATCTGATCTCATCGTCACTTCAAATTCTTGTGTTAAAAGATCCACTGCTTTTTGCGCGTCAGACACTTCAAATTCTACATACATTCCTTGATCTTGACGATTTGGAGATAGATCTTGAATTGCTTTTAACTCACCATCTTGAATAATACCAACGCGGTCACACAATGCTTCTACTTCTTTTAATAAGTGGCTCGCGATTAAGATTGAAATTCCTTCTTCTGTGCAAAGCGTTTGTAAATATGTACGAAATTCTCTCATTCCCGCTGGGTCTAGACCATTTGTTGGTTCGTCTAGTAAAAGCAATGCAGGCTTATGTAAAATAGCTTGAGCTACTCCTAAACGCTGTCTCATTCCAAGAGAATACGTCTTCACTTTTGCATGAATGCTGTTTTCAAGCTTTACTAAAGCAATCACTTCATCCAAACGTTCTGATGTGATCCCTTCATGCATATTAGCAAAGTGTTTTAAATTTTGATAGCCCGTCAGATAATCATAAAACTCAGGGTTTTCAATAATCGCTCCAATTGATTTCATAGCTGATGTAAACTGTTCTTTTAAAGGAAAGCCATTGACGGTAATCGTTCCCTTTGTTTCTTTAATCAGCCCTACTACCGTTCGAATTAGCGTTGTTTTACCAGAACCATTTGGACCAAGCAACCCAAAAATCTCACCGCGCTTAACGGATAAGGATACATCATGCAAAATGGTTTTCTTCCCAATTACTTTACTGACATGATCTACTTGTAGCACTGTTTCTGTCATCATGTACATCCTTTCTTTAATTAGCAATACGCCTTCTATTGTTTCTCTTTTTTATCTATTTGTCTACCATAACCTTATTTTTTGGTAAAGCACCCCATTCAAATCATTCGTATTATCCGCTTACATTTGATAAAATAAAACAAATATTAACTATCAGTTAGAGGAGGACTTTTACATAATGAACTTAACTGTATACCTTGCCGGGCAAATTCACGATAACTGGCGAGACGAAATTAAAAACCAAGCGGAGCAATTAAACCTTCCCCTTACGTTTGTTGGTCCGATGGCAGACCATGACCGCTCCGACAACATTGGAGAAGAAATTTTAGGAAAACAGCCTAACGCTGTTTTAAAAGATGAAGCTGCTTCCCAAATTAATAATTTACGTACGCAGGTGCTGCTGAAAAAATCTGATGTGGTCATTGCTTTATTTGGCGAAAAATACAAGCAGTGGAACAGCGCAATGGATGCTGCGACAGCCATTTCATTAGATAAACCGCTAATTTTGGTTCGCCCTGAAAAACTGCACCACCCGCTTAAAGAACTGTCAAACAAAGCGCAAGTTGTAGTCGAAACGCCGGAACAGGCTCTTCAAGCGCTTGCTTATATTTTTGAATAACAAATAAGAGCTGCCGGTTCTGGACAGCTCTTATTTACCATTTCTCCTCGAAGTTTCGTACTGAATATAGGGGGAATATTTTTTAGCCAGCTCTAAGGTTATCCTTTGGGCTTTTTTATTTCTGAGATCAAAACAAGCAAAGCTAAACTTAGATACTCACTTTTTTGATCCTGACGTTCCATAATCTTTAATTATTAATTTCACATCATAGTTAATCGGTACTTCACTAAACGTTTGATCCCAATTGTCTTTGACCCTCATCCATACCCTAGGCCTCTTAATTCTCAATTGATTTCCGAATCCGGCCACATCGACTTTATATTCTTTTTGCATTTTTTCTACTGTGTTTCTTACGAGATGCTTCACTTTTTTTTCTGAAGTTTTTTGCGCCTTCTGTAAAAATTGGTTTTTTAAAGGGTTTCCGGAGACCACCCAATTTTCAGACAGCCGTCCCTCTGATTCAATATGTACATCAAAAGAGATATTATTTCCTCTAACATGAGGTTCAATATGACTTTTCATAGATTCTATTTCATATACGATCAGCTGACTGGTCTTTTTATCAAAGGTTTTCACTAGCCCTCCTTTCCCTTTTCCTGTGATCCAAGTCAGACCATCTAGTTCTTCTTCATTCAAAAAACCAATCATTTTGTTTGTTTTCCCTTTAATTATGGCAGCACCAGCAAATTTGATTTCTCCATTTGCTGATAATACATTTTGCAACAGAAAACTAGACCCTGATTGAATCTTGCTCGCTAATTTAATAAGCGGCATAGGCGGTAAAATTCGTGTTGTTCGATATGTATTGTCTATCATTCCATACAGATGAAAAGCTGGGATCTCTCCTGCTGTTTTTGATTCTAATGTGTCGCTGGCTCTCCCTTTACTAATAAACACAAGACAACTAGGTCTAAAATCATTGTTACGAAGATTTTGATCCACTAATTGTTCTAAACTGTACGCCCGTGCAAGGGCCCCGCTGATAACCATCACTTTCATATGAGGACTGGTTAAAGGAGTGTCACTGCTCAAAGACAATTCACGAAGCATTTGGAAAGGAGAATCTCCTGTTCCAGACACATTTACGTAAGGTTTCGGTTGGGAACCTCCTTGTTTAGTGGCTGAACTTGCCACCTGGGGAGTGATCAGTTGGTAGGTTGAAGTAATTAGGTTCTTTTTGGGATACCCTTCTCCTTGCTCATCCAATTCTTTTTCAATTATGGACTCCTTAGCTTTATCAAATGCCATACCTACCCCTAAACTTTGCTCTTCAATTTCATGACTGCTCCAACAACTTGTTAGAGGCAAGAGCAAAAGAACAGAAAGCAAAACCATTAAGAACTGTACATGATTATACGTTTGTTTCATACTTTACTCCCTTTACTTTTGAAATGATGAGAAGAAGCAGCGGCAAAGCGCCAAATAAAACCAAGGCAACATTGCCAATCATATCTCCTAGTTTAAACACATCATTGATAGTTTTAGGAATCATGGAAATAAGATAAATAATGGGAAGTAAACCATACATAAATAGACGAATATCCTTCTGGAAAAGTTGTGATAGGCCTAAAGAAGCGCTATAGTGACCGATATTAAAGCAAGTAAACATCTGCATAATCCATACTACGAGCAACAAGGAATCAAATCGTTCAAAGATTAACCCAGTTAGCTCAAAACTTCGTATGAGATCAAGGGTTGGCCATGTTCTCGTGACGACTCCATCCACTGATAACGCTCCGATAACCATCACGACTGCAATGACATAAAGGCACAAAGGAATCATAACGCCAACCAGCACAGCTTTTACTGCTTTGTGCGGCTCTTTCATAAATGCCAGTATTAGCAGCATAATTTCAGGACCTGTGAATGCGAGAGCGGTTGTCTTTACCCCTTTCAGTACAGGGATGATGCCCTCCCCTAGTACCGGGCGCAGATTATCTATTTCAAATATTTTGATACTCATAAACGCTACTAACAAGAAAAGAATAACTGTGATAGGTAATATAATGTCGAACAGACGAGCAATTGGATTTATCCCCCCTCTGATTAGATAGAGACTTGCCCACATAAAGGGCATAATAATAGCCCATTTAGGGGTTCCTTCCAACAATAGATATCCTGTTACTTCTGCCAATGCACGGGCATGAAAACCACCAAGTACTAAAAAATAACCCGTAACGAAGAAACCAAATAGCTTTCCTATCCATTTCCCCACAATTTCTTGACTGTATTGATAAAAGGTTTTTTCAGGAAACCGTTGACTTAATTTCACCATGATTACTCCCGCTATCATGGCGATTATCCCACCTAAAATAACACTTAACCAAATATCAGGTGTTTTCACTTTTTCTGCAGCTGCCCGTGGCAAACTGAGAATCCCTGTTCCAAGTATAAAATTGATAACAACCACAGATGCTTGAGATGTGGTGATACGATCGTTTGAATTGATCATTACCCATGGTTCACTTCCTTTCATCGTAAGCTACCCTTTTCGTAAAGGATCTTTGGTATGCATCATCTTTGGACGTCGTTTCATCATCATAAGAGGCATACGGACCATCAAGTCTTTCCATTCGCTTAAACGATAAGGGACAGCAGGACTCATATAAGGTACGCCAAAACTTTTTAGTTTCACCAAATGACTCATCATGAAAAGGAAAAATAAAATAACGCCATATAGCCCAAGAATGGAAGCACAAAGCATGGCCACAAAGCGAAGAATACGCAATGTAATCCCTACACTGTACTGAGGAATGGCAAACGATGAAATTGCAGTTAACGCCACTATAATTACCAAAATGGGGCTAACGATCCCTGCCTGAACAGCAGCTTCTCCAATGATTAACCCACCGACAATCCCCATTGCAGGACCAATTGGCTTTGGTAACCGGAGTCCGGCTTCCCTCAAAATTTCAATAGCTACTTCCATAAATAGCGCTTCGATAAGAGCTGGAAAGGGAACCCCAGATCTCGTTCCTATAATAGAAATAGCTAACTTAGTCGGAATTAGCCCTGGATGAAACGAGATAAAAGCAATATACAAAGCCGGGGTAAAAAGAGAAAGAACTACTGCAATATAACGAAGGAAACGAATGAACGTGCCAGGAATCCACCTTTCATAATAATCTTCGGGTGACTGTAACATCATGCTGAATGTAACCGGAGCAATCAAAGCAAAAGGGGTTCCATCTAATAAAATTGCTACTCGCCCTTCCATCAAAGCAGCAATTACACGGTCAGGACGCTCGGTGTTCTGTACCTGAGGAAAAGGACTAAGATAATTATCTTCAATAAGTTGTTCGACATAACCTGATTCTGGAACATTATCAACATCAATTTTCTTAATCCGTTTTTCTACCTCTTTTACTAATTGTGGATCAACGACCTCTTTTATGTAAGCGACAACAAGGTCTTTTTTAGAACGCTTTCCTACTTGGAATTTCACTAGCGACAAATTCTCAATATCCCCATTTCCTCTTAAAAGAGATGTGTTATCACTTAAAGATTCAGTGAAGCCTACCCGTGGACCTCTCACTAAGGCTTCTGATACCGGCTCTTCAATCGTCCTTGTTTTTACTTTAGTTGTACCAAGAATTAATGCACGTGATAACCCGTCAATCAAAAGCGCAGTAGAGCCTGTTAAGACTTTTGATGTTAAATCTTTAATAGAATGAACCTCTTCTACATCACTGATTGATAATACTTGGCTTTTAATAAATTGCTTTGAAAGGTTTTCTTTTACATATGGCTGTCCCTGTTGGTATTCTGCTGAAAAATCAGCCATCAATGATGCCAAAATATGTTTATCAATAAGATCTTTATCTGATAGTCCCTCTACAAAAATAATAGCTGCCTGAATATCGGTACGTCCTATAATAAAATCCCTAAAATGAACATCTGAGTTATGACCAATTTCTTTTCTAAGTACTTCTAGATTTAAAGTGAAATCATCAGTAAAATGATTAGTTGAATCTTGAGGTACAGATTCCTGTTTGTTTTGCTTTTCGTTAGTATGGTTTCCTAGTTGTCTAATTTTGGATTTCCATTTCTTCACTTTCATCACTCTTCCTCTGAGTTGCGAATCCCACTAAATAATTTGTAAATTATATATGGGATGACAAACACCATAAACGATTGTATAAAAACTGGCCATTCTGGAAGGTAGGAAATAATTGATTTCCACATACTAATCACCCTGTTTATGTCTATATAAAAGCGTTCCTAGAAATAAGTAACCATAAAATATCGTTATTAACTCCATGGAAAATTCTTTTATTTACCAGGTAGTATTATTCTTCTTTTTGTTTCTTATACAAAGGAATACTGCATATATGTGAAAAAGAATATAAAATTGACAATTGCTCTATGCCTGAATATACTGGTTTGTCACTCAATGTTTTGGTGAATGCTAGAACAATCAAGTTTTACCGCTCAAAAAATCCCGTAAATGGTTGACGAGTGCCTAAAGTGTCGGTTACACTTTATGTTTAAAATATTGTATTCATATCGCTCTTATATAAAAAGAATGGTATAATTTTATAGATATTGAATTTGGAGGACTGCTCATACATGATTACAGTTAGTAATGTAAGTTTACGATTTGGCGACCGAAAGTTATTTGAAGATGTGAATATTAAGTTCACGCCTGGTAACTGTTATGGATTAATCGGCGCAAACGGTGCTGGAAAATCAACGTTTTTAAAAATTTTATCTGGTGAAATTGAATCTCAGACTGGTGATGTACATATGGGCCCTGGCGAACGCCTTGCTGTCTTAAAACAGAACCACTTCGAATATGAAGATCAAGAAGTTATGAAAACCGTTATTATGGGGCACGCTCGCCTTTATGAAGTGATGCAAGAAAAAGATGCTATTTATATGAAAGCAGACTTCACAGATGAAGACGGAATGAAAGCAGCTGAGCTTGAAGGTGAATTTGCTGAATTAAACGGTTGGGAAGCAGAATCGGAAGCAGCTATTCTTTTAAAAGGATTAGGTATTTCTGAAGATCTTCACACAAAAAAATTGGCTGAACTAACAGGTAGTGAAAAAGTAAAAGTGCTTCTTGCACAAGCGTTATTCGGAAAACCTGATGTATTACTTTTAGATGAGCCTACGAATAACTTGGATATTCAAGCAATTCAATGGTTAGAAGAGTTCTTAATTAACTTTGAAAACACAGTCATTGTTGTATCGCATGACCGTCACTTCTTAAATAAAGTATGTACGCACATTGCTGATCTTGACTTCAGTAAAATCCAAATCTACGTTGGTAACTATGATTTCTGGTATGAATCAAGTCAATTAGCACAAAAAATGGCGTCAGATGCTAATAAGAAAAAAGAAGAAAAAATTAAAGAGCTACAAAACTTTATCGCTCGTTTCAGCGCAAATGCATCGAAATCAAAACAAGCAACGTCTCGTAAAAAATTGCTTGATAAAATTTCATTAGATGACATCCGCCCTTCTTCTCGTCGTTATCCATACGTAAACTTCACGCCGGAACGTGAAATTGGAAATGACGTACTTCGCGTTGAAGGTCTAACAAAAACAATTGATGGCGTAAAAGTACTTGATAACGTAAGCTTTATTATGAATAAAGATGACAAAATTGCTCTTGTAGGCCGCAATGAACTTGCAAATTCCACATTAATGAAGATTTTAATGGGCGAAATGGAAGCAGACAGCGGTACGTACAAATGGGGTGTGACAACGTCTCAGTCATTCTTCCCTAAAGATAACTCCGAGTACTTTGAAAACGGAGACTTGACCTTAGTAGACTGGCTGCGTCAGTATTCACCTAATGACCAAAGCGAAAGCTTCTTACGCGGTTTCTTAGGTAGAATGCTATTCTCTGGTGAAGAAGTATTGAAAAAAGCAAACGTTCTTTCCGGAGGAGAAAAAGTTCGCTGTATGCTTTCTAAAATGATGCTAAGCGGTTCAAACGTTCTTTTACTAGACGATCCTACGAATCACCTTGACTTAGAATCAATCACGGCACTAAACAATGGACTTATCAGCTATAAAGGTTCAATGATTTTCACATCTCATGACCATCAGTTCGTTGAAACGATTGCAAATCGTGTGATTGAAATTACGCCAAATGGAGTAATTGACAAACAAACAACGTATGATGAATATTTAGAAGACAGCGACCTTCAAAAACAAGTAGCTAGCATGTACGCTTAATAAAAAACCCCCTTTCTTTAAAGAAAGGGGGTTTTTTTATATATGCACCTCTCGATTTAGCGATGACTTCGGAGAATACGTTAAAAAAGCTAAGCTAGCAAACACTAGTGCTGCTCCGCATATGTTCACCAAAGTCAGGGATTCCCCCAGCAAAAATACGCCAAGTAAAAAAGCGGTAACGGGCTCTGCTAACGATAAAGTCACGGCGGTAGACGCATGCACCGACTTAAGCGCTGTAGAAAATAATACATAAGCGAGAGCCGTAGTAAGTATTCCTAAGTGAAGAGCGATGCCTATTCCATTTAAAGAGACTAGCCAGCTCATATCGTACATAAACCAGCATGGAATCAGTAAAACAGCGGCTGCTGTGAACACAAGAGAAGCCCCCACTTGCGGATCAACATGCTGAACAATACTTTTATTAACAGTGGTGTAGCAAGCGAAAGAAGCTCCTGCTCCTATCGCCATACCCAAACCTATCACATCGATTTGACTATCTTCTTTTAACAATAAACAGCAGCACCCTATAATACCAGTACACGTAGCGATCATCCATTTTTTAGTAGGTTTCTTGCGGTACGCTATGTAATCTAACACTCCTGACAAAACTGGCGCACTGCCAATTGCCACCATTGTTCCTACTGCAACACCCGTTTTGATAACGGCTGAAAAAAATAACGGCTGATAAGCGGCCATACTTGCTGCAGCAACCGCGAGAGGTAGAATAGGAAGACGTCTTAAGTCCACTTTCTTTTTTTGAATAAGACAAGCGGCAAGAAGCGACAGTCCCCCTACAGCTAAACGCATGGCTCCAATCGCCACAGAATGCGCTTCAGCAGATGCTAAGGCTTGGGCAGTTCCTGTAGTTCCCCATAGTACAGCGGCACATAAAATAAGTATTTTTGATAATGAAGTATTCATAGTTCCATCTCCTTTCTTTTATCATAGCTAAAAGAAAGAAAAAAGTTTTTCCGCTTTTATGATGTTACTTGTCTGTTTTTAAGATACTTCGATATTGAGTAGGTGAGATTCCTTCTTGTTTTGCAAACCATTTAGTGAATGAAGACAAGCTGTGATAACCGACTTCATGCGCAATATAAGTTACCGAGTAGCTTGTCTCTTTTAACAATTCTTTTGCCTTATTTAAACGTATAAGTGCTACATAACTTTGAGGCGAATAACCCGTTTTTTGTTTAAACCAAGTAGAAAAATATGCAGGATGATAATTTTCCAGCTTAGCAAGACTTTCTATATTTAGCTCTTGATTAAAGTTAGCATGAAGGTAGTCGATGGATTTAAACGTTTGTTCTTTTGGTAAATAATGCTGAACGTAACGGACTAAATCTTCAAGAGCCCCCCTTTCAGTGCTTTTTTGAAGCTGATCAAGTAAAAGGTAGCGAATTGCCTGCCATGTTGAATCCCATTGAATAAAGGCTGCTTTTTGAGAAAGATGCGCACTTTCTGTAAATTTCAAAGGAATATCAATAACTAAACATTCATTTATATTTTTGGCTTGATACGTATGCAGCTGACGAGGAGGAATGTAAAAGCAACCTTCTTGCAGTGTTAAGTGCTGTTCACTTGCTTGAATATTAAGAGCACCTGCTAGCGGAAACAGCAGCTGACTGTAGTTATGATCATGAGTATGAGGTGAATAGCTGTAGGCTCTTTTTTCGCAAATAATTTCACGTAGCGTATCCATTTCGTTCTCCTTTCCTTATTTCCTATCTCACAGAAGTCTTTCTATACCGTTCAAAACGTTTTGCAACGCCTTTAACGATTCCACGGGAGAATACAAAACATCCAATGAATGATCGGCATTTTCAATCACTTCAATATTCATTGTGTTTGTTTTTAATTGGTAAATTGATTCATTGTAATAGTGATCACGACTCCCTATTACAATAAGACCTTTATGAGTGCTTTCTAGTAAACTTTCAAACAGTTCCGATTTGGTTAAAAGCGGAGTCAGCAAAAGCATCGTTGCGCCTTTGTAGGCGTCATCTTTCATAAGCCGCTGAATCAGCGGAATTGTGCCAATCGATTTTCCTGCAAATACTATATTTGTATAGTCAAAGTAAGATAAAACATCTTGCAGAACTAAATCAATGTCTTTCATCATAACGTCTGCAATCTCATCTGTAGACTTTGTCATGAGCTCTTTTGGATATGTATAGTGAATATGAACAACGTCAATTCCGTGTTTTAGCATCAGCATCGTTACATAATACAATAGCGGCTTTTCGTATGTATAGCCCAGGCCTGAAAACATAAAACAAATGCTAGGTCCTCCCGTTTTAATGTGTGTATAGGTAATTGTATGAGTTTGGTTGCTTACACTTTTTTTATCTACGTACATGTCACTCCTCCTTTTTAAATATTCTAACATTTAATTCCGTAAAAAAACCCCATCTTTTTCTTAAAAAAACGAGCGGGTTTCATAGTTTGTTGTTAAGCTATTGTAGAGCGGTTTAATTAACTTTCATTAGGTTCTGATTTTCAAAATATATCATTATAAATTAAATTATGTGGGGCAAAAATGGGGCATCTCTTTCTGCCCTCTTCTCTTGTAGTCATTGATACGGCTTGGAATTATAAAAATCTACGTATTCTCTTTACACAGGCATTTAATAAAATACATGTTTGTTTACTCCTATAGAAGAAAGGCAATATTAATTATAAATAAAAAAGGAGGAATAAACCATATGAACAAAAAAATGTTAACGCTATCTATCTTATTAGCTGGGGCTTTAGCGGCAGGATCTCTGACAGGATGCTCCAGTCAAGATAATTCATCTCAAAATACATCTCAAAATGAAAGCAGCTCCTCTGAAAGTAAATCAAATTTACAACAGTTTTCCAAAGATCCTGACAGTAAACAGGATGAAGATTTTGATTTAGTAGGCACTTTGGACAAAGAAACCAACGATGAGTTAACACTTGTCATTGATGATAAAAGGGTAAAGATACCTAAGAGTAATTCCTTTAAGAAGGAAAAAGATACTCCTAAGGCTATCGATGGGAAACAAGTAAAAGTAGAAGTTAATGCCAAAAATCAAAGTGCTGAAAACTTAGAATTAACAGCTCTAGCAAAAGCTGATTCAGATGGTATCTATGAAAAAGAATCCGATGGAGATCATAGCGTAATTGGTAAGTTAATTAGTGAAACAGACAAAGACCTAACTATAGAAGTTTCTAGTGGTAAAAAGACTTATAAGAAAGCCAAAGATTTTGAGTTAGATAATGATAATGTGTCTGGAGATAGTAAAAATAAAATTGTACGATTAGAAGTAAAAAAGAATGACGAAGTTGAAAGCCTCGAAATAGATCCAGAAGACCAGTGACAAGAAAGGTTTCAGTAACTTACTTCTTTTCATCACTATACATGTTTTACTTTTTTGTTAAACGGGTAAAATTTAAGTAAGATCATGTTAACTCCTTGAGTTAGCATTTTTCCCCTTTTCCAAATTATACGGGTGGATATAGACGCCCCATTAGGCGTCTTTTTTGTGTACAAAAAGACTCTTAACTAAAATAATTTTGTATTGTTGAGAATAAAATGTAGTAGAAAAACAATTCATTATAGCAGCTTTAATATGGATAATATATATTTCTTTACAACTACTTAAAAGGAAATAACTCTTGACTTTAAAATCTAAATGGCATGTAAGAATATAAGGGATACAAAAATGAACTACCATATAATTAAATTAACTTAGCAATATTTCAAATTAAATCAATATAGCTTACATAAATAAAAGGCTCTATTTTGTCAGAGCCTTTTGTTATAGTGTCAATAAAATTCTTAAACACTTTTCAATTTTCCTGGTTCATTCACTTTATTATTTTTGTATTTCTTTTCGTACGTATTAAACATGGATATATTCGCTAATATCCCTACAGCTGCCATAAGTAACGTAAGAGAAGAACCTCCAAAACTTACAAAAGGTAACGTTACACCTGTAATAGGAAGGATTCCTGTTACCGCCCCAAGGTTAACAAATGCTTGAATACCAATCATAACTGAAATACCAATCGCTACTAACGCTCCAAAAGGATCATTACACCTTCTTGATATTTTTAGCCCTTGCAATATAATAAAAAATAATAATCCTAATACAAGGAGTACACCCCAAAAGCCTAGTTCTTCAGCGATAATCGCCATAATGAAATCTGTGTGGGATTCAGGTAAATAGCCCGCTTTTTGAACACTTTGTCCTAATCCCATTCCCGTAAGACCACCACTACCGATAGCTAAGTAAGAATTCACCAGTTGATATCCATCCCCTTGCTGGTTCTCAAAAGGGTGTAGATAACCAGTAAAACGAGCTAAACGAACAGGTGAAAATACTGTATCAATATGTCCGGTTACTAATAAAACCACTAACATAATAAAGATTCCTACTACTCCTAGTAAAGCAATCTTTAGCATTGTTTTCGTCGAAATACCCGAACATAAAACGATAGCTAAAACTGTCCCTAAAATAAGCAGGATACCACCATAATCCGGCTGTAAAGCAATTAAAAAACAAATGAAAAATACTACGAGAACAGGTGGAATAATAGCGCGCTTTAAATCGTTGATATACTCTTGTTTATTCGCAAAAACTGCTGACAAATAAACAATGATGGTTAGTTTCGTAAATTCTAACGGTTGAATTGCTATAGGACCAAGTTTAAACCAGCTTTGCGCATTACCTGCCGTATGTCCAAAAGCTAAGACCAAAATAAGAAGCGTAGTAACAATGCCTAATAAGATTTTCAACACTTTTTTTTCACGATAAATTTTATAAGGAATAAATGCAGCAACACAAAAAAAGATAAATCCTGCTATAAGAGCAAGTTTTTGTTTTTGATAAAAATAATCACCTTCTACGCCATAGCGACTAACCGCTGTTACCATACTAGCACTATAAACCATAACTAAGCCGATGAGGCTTAGAACTACCAAAGCTACAATAAATTTGTAGTCATAACATTTTACAATTTTCTTAAACATAGAAATTCCTCGTTCCTTGCAAGTATAAGAATCTTATTTTTATTAGAAAAAAAAGATTCTTAGTAAATTATATAAAGTAAAAAGAAAACTCAATAATATAATAACAGTTCCCCGCGTTTTGTTCTTTCCTACGATATAATCATTTACACCATGTAGGATAAAAGATATTGAAACAACAAAAATGGCCACATTGTACCAATAATAGCTATCTAGTACCCAAGCTATACTCATACAAATAAGTAATACAATTAAAGTTGTTTTTCGAATTCGATTTTCAGTAAAAATTTGTGCGTACTTCATAAAATTCTCCCATTACAATGTCTTTTAATATATCGACATTCACATTCCATTTTTCAGTCTTCATCTCATCACATTGACTCATTTAAAACTGCGAATTTGCGAGTTTATTACCTTCTTATCTTTCAATAAATTAGGGAATGCATGAGACTTTGTTGTATAATAAGTTGTTTTTCATGTTTTAATTATAATCATTAGGAGAAAGAAAACAATAAATTACTAATCTTTTCTTAGTTTCTTTCTACTCTATTAATCGTTAAACCTATAGATAAAAAGTATTATAAAAAAAGGCTTACCTAGCGTTATTACAGTTAACAGTGAACAATAAGAAGAGGTGATATACCCTTGGGTGACATAAATAATTTCTTTCATTTCTTAATATTAGACATTATCCTAAGTTTCCTCCTCCTTTGTTGCGTTATTTTCACAGATAGATATTTTGGAAGAAATAAAGATACAAATGAAGAAAAAAGGAAAAGGTATCAAAAAAATTTTTTGATCTTGTTAGCAGTGGGTTTAATCGTTTATTTTATGTAAAATAATATACAGTATAGGATCTTTGAGAATTTGGAGGAGCAGTAACATGATTAGAACATTGGCTGTTACACAAGATTTAAATGTAAGACAAGACGTAACTCTTGATCACTTATCTGATCCTTCAATTAAATGGTTCTGGGTAGATTTTGCCTCTCCATCTGAAGAGGAAGGAAAAATATTAGAGACATTTTTTCATTTTCACCCTTTAGCTATTGAAGATTGTTTTCATTTTTTGCAACGACCCAAACTTGATTATTATGAAGGGTACAGCTTTTTAGTTCTTCATTATTTAAACAGTAAAACTTTAGATATTGAAGAATTAGACTTATTTGTGGGGGAAAATTACTTAGTGACGTTTCACTTCAAACCATTGTCAGGTGTCGAAACTGTTTGGCAACGTCTTCTCCAACACCCGAGTGGCTTTAATAAAGGGATATCGTATCTCACTTATGCCGTTTTAGATCAATTAGTAGACGATTACTTTCCAATTGTGTACGAAATTGAAGACCAGCTAAACGAAATTGAAAGTAGAGACGCAAAAAAATCAATTGCCGTACTAATGGATGATGTTTTTGATATTCGAAGTGATTTATTGAAATTGAGAAAAACGATTCTTCCTATGCGGGATTTATTATATCGAATTATTAACTCTGAACGTTTAAATATACCTGCAGATCAAAAAGCTTATTTCAATGATATCTACGATCATTTATTAAAGTTGACAAATATGGTGGAAGCCAATCGAGACATGACATCAGATATGAGAGACAATTATCTTTCCATTAATGCTAACCGGATGAACTCCATTATGATGACCCTAACTATTATCTCATCTATTTTCATTCCCCTTACCTTTGTAGTAGGTTTGTACGGGATGAACTTTGATAATATGCCTGAACTTCACTGGCATTACGGATATTATATTATTTTGGGGATTATGGGATTAATGACTATAGGTATGATTCTTTGGTTTAAAAGGAAAGGCTGGTTTAATGTTAATAAGTAATAAAGTTAATAAACAATTGTATTTTCTCAAAACTCTCCTAACAGAAAGGCAGCTACATTAATGCATAGTTGCCTTTTTGTTATGTTATATTGTAATGGTTTATATAACGATTGTGATAATCTATTCTGAAGTATATGATTGTAAAATATCTTATAGGTTTATTCATTTTTTGTTTAGGAGAAGCAGTTAATCCCAGATTTTTTTATGTTTTTTAAGGAGTCCTAGAACGTACATAAAATTAGTAAACTGCCTTCACATTCATTAGAATACGATGTTAAAAGAGATAAATTTTAGTGCATGTAAAAGAGCCCTTCTACAAAACTAAAGAGTTCTTTCATAATACCTAATGAGTTTCTACTTCTTTTAAAGTGTCACTATTATCTTTCGGATTAACTTTTACGTAAGTCCCATCTTCTTTGAGAATAAAGGTGTCATTTTGGAAGTGTGTTAAATAGGTACAATAAACTTTATTCCTTACTGAAACATCATCTTTTGCTTCCTGTTGAAAATATTTTTGAATCTCCTTAGCTACATTATTAATATAAATATTTTCAATGTTAAGCGTATCTTTACTTGTTTTATTGAGGACCATTCGTTCCCCAATGACTTTAAAAGTCAACAAAGTTTTTTGGAGGGGGACTTCACCATTTCTCATCGTTCCATTTATTTTTTTCTTTTGAAATTTAAAACGATCATGTTTTTAATTATGACATTTCACTTCACAATTGTTTATATCCAATACAAGCTCAGGAAAATTTTCAGTCTCTTTCAAATGGTCAACATCTAAACGTTTATGTTTACCTGGATCATGATTATCTGTATAGACTAATCCATTCCGCTTGCATGCTTGGCATTCATAATTATCACGTTTTAATATTTCAAGCCTTAATTGTTTCCATTCTTTTGATTTGTAAAACTTTAACTTCTGTTCTTTTGTCTTATACTCTTTCATAACAATCAATCACTCACTCATATTAAGTAAGTAATCATTTGGTGTGGTATCAATACCAACCATAGTTGTAATCTTATTCACTAACTTTGCTAACTTATATAATGATTCAATCTCAGTAGTTGTTGTAATTAGTTCATTACTTATACTCCACCTATTTACTACATCAGCATAACTATGAGAGAATACCGATGTCTAATGCACACATCAACAATCTTAAATATTATTTTAATATCATCTAGCTTCTCGTTAGTAGTATTAGATGCATAGATTGGTGTATACTTATCATTCCTCATCTACATTGCCACCTTTTCCTTTGTATTTATTATTTAACACATATTCAACTTACATATTATGGACATAATAAAAAGCCACCCACTGTGAGTGACCTAAATTTATAAAAATATTAACTTTTATTTCAGCTCTAAAAGTAAATAACTTAGCGCCCTATCTAATGCTTCAGATATAGTTTCAACCTCTTCAATCAACTTTGCACCAGATTTTAAATGATAAGCCAAACCTGTATCGAAAATTTTAATTCCACCAGCAACTTGATAGTTAGATTTTAAAACTTTGCTCAAACTCAATGTAGGTCCTTGAATTTTGAATGAAATTAAACAGTCTGGAAATGAAATTTCATTTTTTTCTTTATTAAAATTGGCTTTAGACTGTTGATTATCATTTAGCTTTACATTTAACATCTCAATGAAAGAATCAATAATATCTTGAATCAGTAACAGTTCGAAATGCTTTCCTGAAATTTTAGAAACATATGCATTAATCCAATTTTTATCGACCATATCTATTACCACCTTTTGTCTATTCTATTCGACAAAAAGTTATTTATTCTTACCTTATTATTATTTTTTTTCTTCTGTAACCATAAACTGCACCACATTATTTAAATTGATATGCACTAGCTCTTTTTCATTCGAAACAAATTTTTCATGTTTTGTTATATGACTAATGACTTCTTTCTTTGATATGGCTTCAAATTTTAATTCCTTTGTCCTACCGTTTATAAATTCAAAAACAACTTTAAATTTAAGCATATGTGTATCACCTCTTCACCTACTAGTTCGACAAAGAATGACAAATCACCTGTTTTTAATAAAAAAGGACACTGATGAATCAGTATCCTTATGCTTATTACTTCAATAGTAACCCCTGAAACTGAAAGGTATGGCAGGCCCTGAAATAGGCGTCTGTCCCCCAACCCCAAATTTTGGAGCCTTAGCAGGATAACCCAATGGATAATTCCCCCACCAACTTTCAACTTCACCACTAGAATTCAGTACATATCCAGTAGGACGTCCAAAAGAAGGCATGAAATAAGGGTAGAAAGCATAGTTAAAAGGCGTATAGAAATTAGAATAGAACATTTAATCACCTACTTTGTCTTAAAGGTGTTAATACAACTCGTAAACAAGAGCCTTCATTAAAGTATGATAGCTTTCTTGTTAGCGTGTATCATATGTTTAGGTAAAATGACGAAGGGTTACTTAGCTAAAATTGTCTACTCTAATTTTTAAAATCACATTGACCACTTCGCCTATTTCTCTAGCCCGTCTATACAAATTTGACAACCTAAACATACTTTAAGGTACATTCTATTTTCTTTATCATAATGAAAAGGTGAAAACATACGCCTTCTTATATCAATTCACTTACAATTGTTAATGTATCGGGGGAACTATTATTCTTGGCAACGTAGGTCAAGTATCCCCCCGTTACAAGTGCAAATTCCAATTCACAAACAAGCTCTTAGGATCAAACTCCAGTCCTAACTCGAATTCAACAACAGGCTCTCAAAACTCTTCTACTACGATGCCTAGTTCAACATCTCCTGCGGCACCTAGTTTTGGTAGTGGAAATCCAAATCCACTTTGAAATTTCATAATATACCCGCTTATAATAAACAAGATCATAAAGGGTTATATTGCTAATTTCCATTTGCACTGTGAACATTTGCTTAACATGTTTTTAAAATAAAAACACCCTTGGAAGAGGGTGCTCTCTGAAAAGTTTCTTCATCGAAAGGAGAAACCGTTCACCCACAAAGGGAACGGCGGATCATTTATATATAGTATGTGTGTCTTTTTAAAGTTTATACGTAAAATAGAAACAGCACCCTTAGCAAAGGTAGTGCGTCTACAATAGAGAAAAAAGGAAGTTGATTAGTAGGACCTTAAACTACTAACCAACAGTTATAAAGTTACCTATTTGATATTTCTTATACTAAGTATTTTTCGTTAATACCATAATAACCTTTCGTCTTTCTTTCATAATTCTTTCACTTTTCTCCCTTACATATAGCGGTCATACTCTAACTTTTTGGTGTAATCTTTTGCTGCTTACTATCAATTATCCTTACAACTCCAATAAATGACCTTGTAATTAAAGATTTAATAATAACACCGCCAAATGTATGGTACCATTTCCAGCCTTTATTCCATTTGATTAAATCTGTTTTTTTAACTGCCCATAACTCAACCAAAAAAGCAGGAAACGTAATTAGAACCAGTTTATAAATAATAGCAAAAGGCTTATCTTTTATTGTCATTTGGTTATATAGAACTGTAAAGGTTGGGTATATTAAATAATCAAATAAAATGTGGGTTCTAAATAGTTTTGGTAAAAAACGGGATGGATATTGAACTACTTTATAGGTAGTAAGAGCCTTATCGACTATACCATTCGTAGCAGCATTATATATATATACCAATAGCCAATCTTTTATTGGCGGTTTCCTAAGGATAAGAGGGATTATGCCAAGTAGGTTTGTAATTAAAATTACACGTAAAAAGTTTCTATCAAAATTTTTCTTTTTCATTAAAATTCACTCCTTCCCAGGGATAGTATGCTCTATAGAAAAAAATAAATGTAATAATTCTCTATTCTTCCTTATTTATCTTTTAAAGATCCTAAAAAAGACACCTTAGGTGAACTGCACCCCAATTGTTAGACAAAGAAACTCTAATAATTGGGGTGTTTTTATGTCAAGACATACATTTGCAGACAAGTTAAAGGCTCAACCTGCTTCAGTTGAAATATTTTATAGCGCCAATGGAGTGATCCATATACATAAAAATAACTAATGTTAAACACAAGTTACTTAAAGGAGGTGAAATAGAGATTCTTATCGATTGGTTTAATATTTTTTAAAGAGGTGATTAGATTGGCAAGCTATCGCCAGCGAGGAAAGAAGTGGGAATACAGAATTAGATACGTAGATCCTTCTTGTGGAAAAACGAAAGAAATATCAAAAGGTGGTTTTAGAACCAAATCAGAAGCTAAACTTGCAGCCGGTGAATTAGAAAAACAAATATATTTGGAGAAACATTCTCTTTTAGAGAACCGGGAAAAATTAATTAAAGATTGGTTTATCGAATGGCTCGAGGTATATGGTAGTCAGGTTCAGTTACGAACATTAAAAAACAGAAAAACCTACGTTAATAATCAAATTATCCCCTACTTAGGTGATTTCAAGCTTAATCAACTACCTAGACTAGAATATCAGAAATTCATCAACAGATTAACTGAGAATTATTCACTAGGTACAGTTAAAGCTATTCACTCAATTTTTTGTATTGCTATAAATAAAGCTGTAGAGCTAGAAATGCTAACTTACAACAAATATAGAAATATCTCTATAAAAAAAGAAAATGATATTTCTGAGAGAAAAATTAATTATCTTACAAGAGATGAAGTTACCATTTTTATGGATACAGCAAAACAGTGCCCTTTTTATCAATATATCGTAGCTATTACCCTTTTGCGTACAGGCATGAGGAAAGGTGAATTAATTGCCTTGCATTAGGACGATATTAATTTTAAAGAAAAAACTATTAGCATTACTAAAACACGGAGCAGTCATGGCTTGAAGCCTCCTAAAACAAACCGTATTATACGGACGATAAGTATTAATGATACATTGGTAACTGAATAAAGGTAAATGAATTAAAAAATATCAAACTTGCCAAACGAAATAAACTTAAATACGGAGCTAATTATATTGAACAACAGTACATGATTACCCAAGCTAATGGTAAAGCCCTTAGTGAATTTCGAATTAACGATATTATGAAGGCTATTACCAACAAGGCTAAACTGCATCACATAAGCCCTCATGGTTTACGACATAATCATGCAATTATGTTATTAGAGAGCGGAGCTGACATTAAATTCGTAAGCGATCGCTGGGACATACTAACATTAAAATGACAGCTGATGTATATCTTCATATTACAAAGAAATAAGAATCTGAAAACATTACTAAGCTAGATCGTTATCTAAGTAATTAGTGAGGCAAAAATGGGGCAAACGCCGATTACCCACTCTTAAACCCCTCTCATATCAATAGCTTACTCACAAGCCCCATCTTTTTCTTAAAAAAATGAGGGTTGAGGAAATAGCTCTGCAAGCAATTCATAAGACTTCTTTTTCGCTTCATAATCATGGATATTTGTAATAATTAAAAATTCGTCGTTATCGTATTTTTGCTGCAGCTGAATCAATTCTGTTTTTACTTCAGCAGGATTTCCTACGATCATACGTGGACGATTGCTGCTCACTTTTTTGAGCTCTTCT
Organism: Priestia aryabhattai; assembly: GCF_023715685.1. Lineage (NCBI taxonomy): Bacteria > Bacillati > Bacillota > Bacilli > Caryophanales > Bacillaceae > Priestia > Priestia aryabhattai. The sequence continues at coordinate 372,438 of NZ_JAMBOQ010000004.1, read as the reverse complement.
TCTGAATAAGAACGATTGTGCACTTCTTCTATCGATGAAATCGTTGTATCTCCACCTTTAGCTACTTTCAACAGCCAATCATCTAACGTTTTGGCATGCTGCTCGGCTTCTTCTGTTGTTTCTGCGCATACAACAAATACGCATACGTTAGTTTTAGGCTTTGATTGATACGAAGAAGGGATAAATTCTTGTTTATAATGACGAATGGCTTCCTGTCCACCAACTGAATAAATGAAATGTCCAAACGTAAAAGAGATGCCCAGCTCAGCAGCTGATCTTGCTCCTCTTTTGTTAATACCAAGATGCCACAGTTCTGGCTTTGTTTCACTTAACGGATAAGCCGTCACACCGTAATACGGATGATCGGATGGTAAATTATGCTCAAGATGTCCTTTTAACGCCTGAATTTGACGCGGAAATTCATTGAGACTTTTACGGACTCCATCTGTGAGCGCTAGTCGGGTCAGCGCATCTCCTCCCGGTGAGCGTCCAAGACCTAAATCAATTCGATTAGGAAACAGATTTTCAAGCAGCTGAGCATCTTCTGCTACTTTATACGGGCTGTATTGAGGAAGAAGGACTCCTCCAGACCCAATTCGGATTCGGCTCGTTTGAGAAGCCAAGTGAGTCATTAAAAGCGTCGGAGATGAGCCTGCAAGACCGTTTGTATTATGATGTTCCGCTACCCAAAAGCGATGGTAGCCTAACCCTTCTGTTAATTTAGCCAGTTCCACCGTGCGTTCCAACGCTTCCTTTGGTGTTGATCCGCTTGAAATAGGAGACTGATCCAATACGCTTAGCTTAATCATAGCTGCTTCTTCCTTTCGATTTTCAATTTCTATTGTTTCTATTGTAGGAGAAAAATATGAATTCGTCTTGAAATTTGCTTCACGCTTATAGAAAAAAGGCAAACGCTAAGCTGCGTTTGCCTTTTCTTTTTCTTATTTTGTTGCATGCATATCTTTAACACGCTTATCGCTCGGTAACAGCCATGTTAACAGCCCTAGGATTGGAAGATAGCTGCAAAACAGCATAATAAACTGAAGGCTGAATACATCGGCTAATTTACCGAATACAACAGCTCCTAAAGCTCCCATTCCAAAAGCAAGCCCTACAATCAAGCCGGAAACCAATCCAATTTTCCCCGGCATCAGCTCCTGAGCATAGACAACCGTGACGCTGAAACTTGACTGGAGAATAAAGCCGATTAACACTAAAAGAGGTGCTGCAACTCCTAGAGAAACGTGAGGCAGTAATAAAGTGAATGGTACTGACCCTAACATAGAAAACAATAAAATATTTCGTTTTCCGAAACGATCGGCAAGCGGACCTCCAAAGAATGTTCCAAATACCCCTGCAATCATAAATAAAAAAACGTAAAGCTGAGCGCTTTTGATAGACAAATTAAATTTTTCAATGATATAAAACTGAAAGAAATTGAGTATGCCTGCTCCGTACCATGAACGTGCAAAAACAAGAAAAATTAAAAGACCAACCGCAAAAATAATTTGCTTGTTCATCGTAAATGAAGCATCTGATTGCTTTTTCTTCAAGCGTTGACGATTAGCTAACTCTGATTTATACCATTTAGAGACACTATACAAAACCACTACGCCTATACCTGCAATTAATGTAAACCAAATCGTTCCAAACTGACCAAGTCCGATAAAGATAAATGCCGTAAACAGCGGAGCCATCGACTGTCCCGTATTTCCACCAACTTGATAAATAGACTGCGCCAGCCCCCGTTTTCCTCCTGCTGCCATATACGCTACGCGAGAACCTTCCGGGTGAAAGATAGCGGATCCGAATCCTACAAATAAGACAGATATAATCACAAAATAAAAATTTGGCGCTAAAGCGAGCCCAACCATACCAATCATGCTTAGACACATCGCAATTGGCAATAAAAATGGCGATGGACGCTTATCGGCAAATACGCCAAACACCGGCTGCATAACCGATGACGTCATATTTAAAGCAAAGGCAATCCAACCAATTTGCGTGTAGTTTAAATTCATCGATTTTTCAAGGACAGGAAAAAGTGCCGGTATAACGGACTGCATACAATCATTTAGAAAATGTCCTAAACTAATAGCAAATAAAATACGGTAAATCGTCGCCCGCTGCGCTTGCTGCGTTCGTGCTGCTGCTTGCATTCATAACCCTTCTTTCTTAATTTAATCTACATTATAACTGTTAAAGTCTTACAATGTCATAACTGTTAAAGTCTTACAATGTCCTTTTCTATTATACAGTGAAAGTTACGATTGTAGTTGTTTTCTTTTTATAAAAAAGGGAAAATTGCCTGTGAGGTGAGAACAGTGAAAAAACATGTGCATATGCTTGTAGATGGACGCGTTCAAGGCGTAGGGTTTCGGCACTACACGCAGCTAAAAGCAATGGAATGTTCCATTAACGGATGGGTACGAAATCGAGACAATCAAAAAGTAGAAATTGATGCTGAAGGTGAAGAAAAAAATATCCAAAAATTTATTGAAGAAATTAAAAGAGGCCCCTCTCCGTTCGCTTCTGTTAGCAATGTGGAAGTAAAGATAGTAAACACCCCTTCCTACACCCATTCTTTTCGCGTGAAATACAGTTAAAAAACTCGCTAAATCAAGATAATTTTTGATAAAATGGAAAAGTAAGCGATTTTATATAATCTACATATAAGGGGGAAAAACGATGGTTGAAAACAAAATTGTACTAATTACAGGTGCAGCTCAAGGTATTGGTTATCAAATTGGTGAGCGCTTTGCTGAAGACGGAGCCACTGTTGTCTTAACTGACTTAAATGAAGATGGCGTTAAGAAAGCAGCAGACAAATTGAACTCAAAAGGCTACGAAGCGTTAGGCATCAAAGCAGATGTGACAAATGAAAGTGATATTGAACAAATGATTGCTCAAACGGTTGAAACATATGGCCGCCTTGATGTATTAATTAACAATGCTGGCATGCAATTTGTTTCCCCGCTCGAAGAATTTCCTACTGAAAAATTTGAACTTTTAACGAAAATTATGCTTGTTGCACCTTTTGTTGCGACCAAGCATGCGTTTCCTATTATGAAAAAGCAAAAATTCGGCCGTATTTTGAACATGTCTTCCATTAACGGATTAATCGGTTTCTCAGGAAAAGCAGCGTACAACAGTGCCAAGCACGGCGTGATTGGCTTAACGAAAGTGGCCGCTCTTGAAGGTGCAGAGCATGGCATTACGGTAAATGCGATTTGTCCTGGTTATGTTGATACACCGCTTGTTCAAAATCAATTAAAAGATTTGGCACGTACACGAAATGTAGCGCTTGAAAAAGTACTAGAAGAAGTCATTTATCCTCTTGTCCCTCAAAAACGCTTGCTTGCTGTCGATGAAATTGCAGATTATGCAATGTTTTTAGCAAGTGATTTAGCAAAAGGCGTAACCGGCCAAGCTGCTGTGATCGATGGTGGATATACGGCTCAATAAAAAAGAGAGTGTCAGTTAGACTGGCACTCTCTTTTTTATTTATTTAATTTCAAATTCTCCTAAAGAACCAGTCGTCTGACCTGCTTTCACTGCTTCTGCGTATAAATAATACGTTCCTGCTGGAAGAGCTTCACCATTAATTTTTCCGTCCCACGTTGCGCTAGAGAATCCTTTTGCTACATTCGTATACGAACTTAACAATTCCCCTTTTTCTAACGTTGCATCGTAAATGTAATAGCTAAGCTTCTCTGCTCCTCCTGGCAAATAACTGCCGTATTCAAATGATCCATTTCCAAGTACATCTACATAAGCAGAAGTAACGCGAGGATAATCCGGCTCTTTTACAAATAAGATGGTTGGAACATCGTACGTTTCTTTATTGTTACTTACGGTAATTGTGCCTTCGTAATAGCCAGGAGATAATTTCCCTGCATCTACTTTTACATTTAGCTTTACTTTTTGCGTTTTTCCTGCATTAATCACTAGATCATTTGTTGATTTAACGTCAATTGCTTGATGGCTTTTCTTAAATTTTACTTTGATTGAGTATTTTTGACTGTGATTTGATAGATTTTTAATGTTGAAGCTTTGTTTTTCTACTTGTTTCCCTTTATCTTTATAAAATACACCGTACGAGTGACTTCCTGGTGTAATAAGAGTTTTCGCTTTAATTGCATCTACTACACGCATGCTTCCTGCACCTTGCGTATTATGAGGGTAAATCAGTCCATTGCGGTCACGAAGCAGTTCCGTTGTGTTCATTAGAGATGCTTTTACGTCTTCTACTTTATAATTTGGATGCGCCTGTAAAATTAATGCTGCTGCTCCTGCTACGTGCGGTGCGGCCATACTTGTTCCTTGTTTTGATCCATATCCATGAGGATTGCTTGGATCATTTGTTGGCACTGTGCTGATGATATCTACTCCAGGTGCCGAAATGTCCGGCTTAATCATCCACGTATCCACAACCGGTCCGCGAGATGAAAAGTCGGCCATTGTTTCATCGACTGTCTGATCAAATGTTGCAGTAAAAGAGCCAGTGACGGATCTTTTTGCTAAAGAAGCTACCAAAGCTTGTCCATCGGCTTGTGATAGCCGAATACTTGGCAGAGATGTACCTAGAATATCAGGGATTGTTCCTTCTACGTTGTTGTAAATCACCGTGGCAACAGCACCGGCTTTTTTCGCATTGTCAACTTTATCTACAAACGCAATGTCACCGCGAGAAATAACCGCTACTTTTCCTTTTACATCCTTTCCTTCAAAGTCTTCTGGTTTTCCAAGTCCGACAGGTACAAATTCATAATTTTTACCGCTTGCATCCAGTAACGCCTTGTCATTTGGAAAGCCCATTATTTCAGCTGAAGCATAGCTTGCGTTATCTACAGTTAATGACGTTTTATACAGATTGTAAGGAAGCTGAGTCGCACCAACTGAAATAGCTTCACGAGACGTTCCCGGAGAGCCCACTGTCCAATTAGCTGGTCCGCTGTTTCCATTTGATGTAACAGCTACTACCCCTTCTTCCATTGCCCAATCTAATGCAATACTTGTTGCCAAGTCAGGATTATTAATCGTGTCTCCAAGTGACAGGTTCATTACATCCGCCCCGTCCTCTACCGCTCGTTCAATACCGGCGATCACATCTTCTGTTGTCCCTGTTCCTCCTGGGCCTAATACACGATAAGCAAGTAAATGAGCGTCAGGAGCTACCCCTTTAATTTTCCCGTCCGCTGCAATTGTTCCCGCTACGTGTGTACCGTGCGTTGTCGCTTCTCCTTTTGGATCTCCCGCCGGCGTTTCTTGAGGGTCTTTGTCGTCGTCAACAAAATCCCATCCTTTATATTTCTCAAACGCCGACTTTAAATCCGGATGGTCATAATCGACGCCTGTATCAATAACGGCTACGGTCATATTTTTACCTGTATACCCTGATTTCCACGCTTGATCTGCTCCCACATAGTAAATGCTTTTATCCATTTCAGAACCGTATTCTTCGGCGCTCACTTCTTTCGATTTCACTTCCGTTGTATGATATTCAACGCTTGGGTAAATAGCTTTTACTCCGGGTAAACTTGCTACTTTTTCAAGATCATTAGCTGGAAGTTCCGCTGAAAATCCAGAAAACACTTGGTCATATTCTCGCTTTACTTTCGAAGTTTTAGAAGCTTTTGAAAGCTCCTTTTTCACTTCATCACGCGCTTTTTTAATCTTTCCTTTACTTTGTGCTACTCCTTTTTTCTTCGCTTCCGCTACAGATTCTTCATTTAACTCAACAATAACTTTTACTTTTTTGGCTGATTTTAAGTTATAGTCTCCTTGAATTTTGACTAAAGACGGTTCAAGCGCCGGCTTTGAATTTCCGTTAGCGGATGCTCCCATTGCAAAAGAAGATAAAGCAACCGAAAATGCTACTGTACTTAATACAGCCCGAATTGATCCTTTTTTCATCGTTTTTCCCTCTCCATTTCTCTCTATAACTCGTGCTACTATGTATGTCTTCATCCCCAGAACATACGCACCTTTTACTTAGCTAGTGAGCTAAAAATTTAGAATAGTATGGAAGTTCTATATATTGCTATAAAATCCTTGAGTCTATGGAATCATTTTATATATTCCTGCAAACTAAGCACTAATGCTCAAAAAAAGAAGAATTTTGTCTGTTCTTCATCCTTTCGAAACTTTTTTATTCCTAAAATTATGAAGAGATTAGATGAATATGCAAGAATACTGACGAATTCCTGTTAATTTAACTATTTCTATCAGGGACTCATTCCTACTTCCCTTCGTTTACTTACAAGATTTTTTTATTATTCTAAGAAAATTTTTCTTATGAGCCTTTTTATTTTAGTATTTATTATTTAGAACATAGTTTAATTTAATAAAAAATATTATACTTAATTGAATGAAATTTTTAAAAATTACGAATAATAAAGGGAGGTCGTGCAGATACTAACGTCAACGCTCGCAAAAAGGGAGGTATGATTATGATAGATTTAAATTTCATCCTACTCATCCTTGATCTTCTCTCATCTCTTGTCACTATTGGCATCTACTTTACAACCAAGTAAGTACCTAACCTTCTCTTTACTCTTCTACCGCATATACTAAGCTATTACAAAAAAGAAGCAAGCCAATTTTTACTGGCTTGCTTGAACTATATAATAAAGTAGTTAAAGTGGAAGGGATTTATCCGCGTCTTCCGCCTCTGCCACCTCGTTTTGATTCAGTGCTGCGTTTTAGCGTAGATAAATTATCTTCACTATCTTTTAAGAAACGCGCCATTTTTTGTTCGAAGTTTTCCTTTGGTTGGAAGTTGCTTTTAGAACGATTATCATTATTTCTTGCCTGACGTGGCGGGCGTTGTGAATAAGAAGATGAGGGTCTTTCAGGTTTATCTATCGCTTTTTTAATGGATAATCCAATTTTTCCGTCTTTCTCATTAACGACTTTCACTTCAATTTCTTGACCAACTTTAAGATGGTCATTAATGTCTTTTACATAGCTGTCAGCTACCTCACTAATATGTACAAGCCCAGTTTGACCTCCAGGTAATTCTACAAATGCTCCAAAATTAGTAATACCTGTTACTTTACCTTGTACCTTGCTACCTACTTCAACTGCCATAAAAAATGTTCCTCCTCAATAATATTAAAAGCACTTCATTATACCAAAGTGCGTAAAAATAACAAAGTGTGTATGAGAAAACAATTCGTTAAATTACACTTTTCTCGCCTCTTTTTTGTTTTATTAAAGAAATCGGTCAAAATAATGCCCATATTAGATATACCTAATATGGGCATTTCTCTCATTTCCACCACTCATCAAACATGCTAGCCGGTAACTGACGCTTATGTTCAGTAATACGATAGCGCTGTTCAATTTTTTCAGCCGCTTCTTGTGATACTTCTTTTCCTTCCAAATAATCGTCTAGTTCATCATAAGAAATTCCTAGTTCTGTTTCATCAGATTGACCAGGACTATTATCTAATAGGTCAGCCGTTGGTACTTTTTCGTACAATCGTTTATCTGCACCTAATTCTTTTAGCAATGCTTTTCCTTGACGCTTTGTTAATCCCGTTAGAGGCAGCACGTCTGCTCCGCCATCCCCGTATTTTGTAAAAAAGCCTGTTACTGCTTCTGCTGCATGATCGGTTCCGATAACTAAAAGGCCGTTTTCTCCTCCGATTGCATACTGTACAATCATACGCGTACGTGCTTTGACATTTCCTTTATGAAAATCAGACAGCGCTATATCCGTAGCACCTGTAAATGAACTTTCAAATGCTTCCACCGTGTTTTTGATATTAAACGTATATGTTTCATTAGGTTTAATAAATTCTAGTGACGCCTTCGCATCCGCTTCATCATGCTGCGTGCCATGAGGCAAGCGAACGGCTACAAATTTTGCTTCATATTCTTCTTTTCGCAATTCGTCTACAGCAATCTGCGCTAATCGTCCAGCTAAGCTAGAGTCCTGCCCTCCGCTTATACCTAATACAAAGCCTTTTGCATTTGCTGACTTTAGGTAGTTTTTCAGAAAATCAACGCGGGCACGAATTTCTTGTGCTGGATCAATTTCAGATTTCACATGTAACTCTTTTCTTATTCTTTCTTGCATGTCTGACATGATACATGCTCTCCTTCCATTATATGTAGATTTCTTACTGATACAATCCATGTTTTTTACTATAAAAATAACAGAGATCAGGCATTAAATATCTTGGTTCTCCGCCCCGGGCAAATTCTTGACGAATATAAGTAGAGCTGATTTCCATCGCTAGCCCTTTATCAAGAAGCTGAAACCGACCGTCGTCATAATTTCGAAGCAAGGGAGAATGACTAATAGCTTTCAACATGTCTATTCCCTCTCTTGCCATGATGATAAACTGGTTTTTACTAATAAGTTCATCTGCTTTCTTCCACTTGCCTTCACCAATATCTTGAAGTAAGTCGGCTCCCATGATAAAAAATAAGTCAGCGTGTGGAAGCAATTTTTTAAAATGTTCCATAGTGTAGTATGTGTAATGATAGCCGGGCAATACGTCTAGCTCATACGTATCGAGCAAAAATTTCGGGTTGTCTTTAATCGCTAAGCTAACCATATTTACACGGTGCTCATCGGACGTTTGGAGCTTTTTATCTGTTCGTTTGTGCGATGAAGGCAAAAAGATAATAGCATCTAACTTCTTTCGATGAGCGACCGTTGATGCCGTCCAAAGATGAACATTGGTAACCGGATCAAAAGAAGAACCATAAATTCCAATTTTCGCTCCTTTTTCTAAAAGCTTATCTATTTTCTTATCAGGATTTAGCTGTTGAAAATAAGCAAGCGTATCTGACATGTCCCCAGCTCCCTACTATTTTTTATTTAGGGCTTCCTCTACTTTATGTTTTACGTACGCAATTTGACGCGTTTTATTTTCCCAACATTTTTCACTTAAATCCACTGGATATTCTTCAGGATTGCGCGTGCGCTTATATTCATCCCAAAGCAGCTCTAAATTATCTTTTACGTACTGCTGAATTTCCTGAAGTTCTTCTGTTTCATACACAAGTTTTCCGTTTACAAAGATATCATGATGAAGTTCTTTTGCCTCAAAATTTGTGACGAATTTACTGATAAACGTATGAACAGGATGGAACATTTTTAAACGTTCTTCGCTTTGAGGATCTTCGTCTTCCATAGTGATATAATCCCCTTCAGATTTTCCGTTCAAATTATTAATAATACGATATACGCGCTTCAACCCTGGTGTACTCACTTTTTCAGGATTCGCACTAATTTTAATCGTATCCATCATCTCGCCATTTTCTCCTTCAATAGAGACGAGTTTATATACTGCTCCAAGCGCCGGCTGATCATATGCAGTAATTAGCTTAGTACCAATTCCCCACATGTCTATTCGTGCCCCTTGCGACTTTAAATGCATAATTGTATCTTCATCTAAATCGTTGGAAGCAACAATTTTTGTCTCTGTAAACCCTGCTTCATCTAACATTTGACGAGCTTTTTTAGACAAATAGGTTAAATCACCGCTGTCTAAGCGAATCGCTGTAAAATTAATTTTATCGCCTAATTCTTTTGCTACTTTAATGGCATTGGGAACTCCTGATTTTAACGTATCGTACGTATCAACTAAAAATACACAGTTTTTATGGCGACGAGCATATTTATGAAATGCAATATATTCGTCTTTATAAGCTTGCACCATCGCATGAGCATGCGTTCCTGCCACTGGAATTCCAAATTTCTTTCCTGCTCGCACGTTAGAAGTAGCACCAAATCCACCAATATAGGCTGCTCTTGTTCCCCAAATGGCAGCGTCCATTTCTTGAGCGCGTCGTGTTCCAAACTCCATTGCCACTTGATCTCCTACTACATGTTTGATTCGAGCTGCTTTCGTCGCAATCAGCGTTTGGTAATTCACAATATTCAAAATAGCTGTTTCTACGAGCTGCGCTTCAATTAATGGTGCTTCTACACGTAAAATTGGTTCATTATGAAACACAAGCTCACCTTCACGCATACATCGAATCGTTCCAGTAAACGTAAGATCTTTTAAGTAAGCTAAATAATCTTCTTTAAAACCTAATTCTTCGTGCAAGTACGTTAAATCTGATTCGCTAAATTTAAATGCTTTAATATATTCAATAATTCTTTCTAACCCAGCAAAAACAGCATACCCATTCCCAAAAGGAAGTTTGCGGAAGAAAACTTCAAAAACAGCCTTCTTTTGATGAATATTATCTTCCCAATACGTTTCTCCCATATTAATTTGATATAAATCGGTGTGTAGCATTACGCTGTCATCTGTAAACATATTCATTGATTTCCTCCACTTTTATGTCCTTAAATAATTTCTGCTCCGAGGCAAGATTTAAAATGTTCAAGCGCCCACTCATGACCTTTTTGATTAAAGCTCGCTACAGCTTTTTCATAAATATAAATAGTAAATCCTTTATTATAGGCATCTACTGCTGTATGAAGTACACAGATATCCGTACATACACCTGCTAAGTAGACATCGGTAATTTGTCTTTCTCGCAGTTTAATCTCCAGATCCGTTCCAGCAAATGCGCTGTATCTCGTTTTATCGATCACTTCTACATTTGCCTTTGATTGATACACGTTATACAGATCATTTAACTTTCCGTATAGCTCTCTTCCTGCAGAACCTTCAATATTATGAGGCGGAAACAGCCCTGATTCTGGATGTAAAGAATCATTTTCTTTATGAAAATCAAGGGCAAACACGACATACTCGTCTTGCTTAATAAATTGACGCGTGATATCGCTTATGGACGTTTCAATTTGTCGCCCTGGTTCTCCGCATGTCAAAGCTCCGTTTTCAGCTACAAAATCATTTGTATAATCGATGTTAATCAGTGCTTTTTTCATTATGTTTCCCCCTCATAAGTAAAAATTAACAGTTAACATATTGTTAATTATTTGAATTGGCAGTTTTTCTTTTAATAACGTGCTGTATAGATTGGCTTCATCACATTCATCTCAACAAACCGGTAGAGTTTTGTTGGTTTTTTAGACGTTCTCGTCGTTGTTTTTCCATCTACTTCTTCAATAAATGGCAGCATTCTTATTTTCCGCGCAAAGGCCTGATCACTTTTAATCGCTGCATCATCCGTTACGGTAAGCAGCACAGCCTGCAGCTCAGAGTATGTAAACTGAGAAGGCAGAAACTTCTGAGCAATGGTCGTTTGCAATAAATCTTTCTTAATTTCCTTGATTGCATCTCGAATGATCATTTCATGATCAAAAGCTAAAGGCAATGAAAAGATTTCATCTATTTTAAATAATTCAACTCGAGCAGCATCATCATTCGCTTTTCGCTTTATTAGACTATCTTCTGGAACGATTGCATAATGTGCGTTTGTAATGACCCATCCTCTATCGTCTCTGCCGGGCTCATCATAGACACCATAGTGTTTTAAATGAATATCTTTTACGCCAGTTTCTTCTTCCAGCTCTCTTTTAGCCGCTTCAAAAGCTGATTCATCAGGCTGGACAAATCCGCCGGGAAGCGCCCACTTTCCTGCTTCGCTGTTCTTTTCTCCCTCTGCGTTTACCATTGCTCGTTGGATAAGCATTAATTTCAAACTCATTTTAGGTGGTTTGTATGGTTCTTTTTCTTCCGTCACAATCGTAAATACAGCAATATCTGACGTATAGCCATAAGGTTTAGGGTATTCTTTTTTCTTTTGATTCGTCATTGCTTTTTTGTTCGACATTCATCATTTCTCCTGATCGCTCTTTTTACAATTAACAATATGATTAATGTTAATTATATTTGTTTTATGGAAAATGTCAATACTTTTCCCACTAATTATAAAGAGAAGGTAATTTATGTTGTAAATAACGTTATGTTTCGTATTTTTTAGATTTTATATGCATAAAAAGCTGAGTGAAGAAGTTCTAATTCGCCTCCTCCCTCAGCTTTTTTCCTTTTAATTAACGTGCTGCTAAACCAATCATCATTTTACCGTCTTTAAAATACTCAATTACATAGTCAACAGACGGACAGTAAATAAAAGCTTCTTCTGTAAGATCAGCAGTTTGTTGAAAAAACAGTAAAGCCTGAGCTAAATCGACGCTTACAGCTTTAGTCGCTCGTTTCCAGAATAAAACAACTTGATGTTCTTTTATATTCATCTCTTGAAGCCATTTTTTGATTTCTTCAATATGCCGAGTGGACTTTTTAATTAATACTTTTCTCCAATTAATTTGCATGATCGTTAAAAAAGGAAAGGTATTTGAAAGTTTTTCGAAGTAAATGCTTGTCTGTCTTTTTGTTAGTAAATCTGCACTGTTACCCAATGTTTGAATATAATGTTCTATTTTTTTCATAATCATCCCCCAGTCGAAATTGGAGTTTGCTAGAATTTCCAGAGACGCTCTCTATACAATAGATACTCTTCTTGCTAAAAATCCCGCAGCTTTCCAACTGTGCTTTTTCTCAACAATTTTGAAGTTTCACCTTTTTATACAAATTATTCAAAATAATTCGTGTATTTTAGTTTACCATAAAACTTAATCTTTGACTTTGAATATGTAAAACCTTATCTGTATTTCAACTAAAGAGCGAATTCTATAGATAAAGAAAAGCTATAAAAAAGTTGACATTAACATTTATAAAAGTTAATATACTTACCAAAAGTAACTTAATTGCATATAACAAACAAGGGGAAGAAAATGAACTATCAAACAGATGTGTGTATAATAGGAGCCGGACCAGGCGGTGCTCTACTGGCCTATCTACTGGCTAAACAAAATATATCAACTATACTTATAGAGAGATCTGATAAGCTCGGAAAAGAATTTCGAGGCGAACATTTAAATGAAGATGGAGAAATGATTCTTAAGAAACATCATATATTTGAAAGAATTGAAAGCTTAGGCCTCCTTCGAATGTCTAGAGTTGAATACTGGAAAGATGGAAATATATTCAAAATGATAGAATCTGAAAATGGACATGCAGGAATTCATGTTCCACAGCAGCATCTTCTTCAGTCTATAAATAACCAAGCAAGTACCCATCCCTCCTACAAACTTATGCTAGGCACAAAAGTAACGGAGTTGATACAGAATGAGGAAGGACAATATACTGGAATAAAAGCTCAGCAAAAAGGCCGGATTGAAATAATGGTTGAAAGTAAAATCATTATTGGAGCAGATGGTCGATATTCAACTGTTCGCAAACTTGCGCATATAAAAAACAATATCCACAATCATGGATACGATTTGCTTTGGGCGAAAATTCCTGCTCCTGCCAATTGGGATCCTTCTATTAAATTTGCACTTGTGAAGCAACAGCAGGTGGCGCTTTTTTCTCAAGCAAAAGGCTTTGTTCAAATTGGATGGAATATTGAGAAAGGCAGTTACCCTGCTCTTCGAAAACAATCATTTAAACCGTTTATTCAGCGTTTAATAGACGCTTTCCCTAGCTTAAACCTTTCAATAGAAAGGTTTATTAAATCGTGGTTAGACTTTACACTTCTTTCTGTGCAAAGCAGCATAAGCGAAGTATGGTCAAAGAATCACCTGTTATTGTTAGGCGATGCTGCTCATACGATGACTCCTACTGGCGCTTTTGGATTAAATGAGTCATTAAAAGATGCTGACTTACTCTCTGACTTACTGCATCAAGTTTTTTATCAAAACAAAGATATTTCAGAAACATTGAGACAGTTTGAAAAGAAAAGAAAGCCAAAATTAATAACTCTTGAACGCATTCAGTTTCAGCGAGAAAAAGAATTCCAATCCCATTTTATTTCTTCTTAAGTCTACAAAAAAAAGATTCCATAGATAGATGGAATCTCTTTTTTGCAATCATGATTTTCTTTTAGCAGTTGTTCTATGTAAGTTCTCTTTTATGTATATTCCGCGAAGTTAATCTTGCTTTGCCCGCTGCCATTTTTGAAATTCAAGAAATTGTTTAAACTGCTCTTTGCTTATTCCTGACTCCGCCGCTTCTTTTGCTAACTCAAGCCACTCATTATCAATATCCAACGATTCAGCTTTATCCATCGGCTCATGAATCAATCTATCAATACTCACGTTCAATGAAGTAGAAATTTTATTTAGAAATTGAATAGATGGGTTGAGCTGAATTCCTCTTTCTACTGAAGATATGTACGATTTAGCAACACCCGCTCGGTTTGCAAGTTCTGTTAGCGATATTCCCTGTTTCATTCTAAGATCTCGAATACGTTGGCCAATTGTCATTTTAATCACCCTTACTGATGCTTACTTATCGATAATAATACCATAATTTCACTTTACCGTGCATTATAAATAAACGTTCTTACCGTAAAGGGATGATTATACATCTAGTGGACATAGCTTGAAACTCGCTATAAAGGTTATCTATGCTTGTTGAATTCTTTATTCCCTTACTATTGTATGGGCTAAGAATTTGAACTAATACTTTGTAAAAATTGTCTAACTTCCTCGATGCTTATGCCTGTTTGTTTTGCTTCCATTATGAGCATAACCCACTCTAAGTCTAACGCATTTTCGTCTTTAAAATTCATAATTCGTCTCCTTCCTTCTTTTCCCGAAATTGATAACGTTTTCTTTTTACTGTTTTTGGGCAATCTCCCTTATTTCTCACTATGATTTTACAGTATAATGGATATTACTAGAACATTAGATATTTTTTAATTACTCATTAAATTTATTGATTTAGTAGAAGAAAAGGAATTCATTTATGATGAAATTGTCGATTGCTATATTAAGCTCGATAACAATGAAAAATCAGAGTACTGGCTCGATCAAAAAATGCGGTATTTATTCAAATGAAAAGGGTGTGAATACATGAATTCTTACTGTGAGATGGTGTTTAATCAAATACACGTCAACATCCATTCTCTAGCCGCAATCATTGATGACGTTACAGAAGAAGAGCTTACTTATCGTCCCCTCCCTCACAAGCGGTCTATTCAAGAACTGCTGCAGCACTTATGTCTCATTTGTACTGCAGACTATCATATTTCCTTAGGTCACTCTGCAGATAAAATGAATGAGTTTTATCTGCAGCATCCAGCTTATACAAAGCTTGAACTCAAAACAGCTTTAAGAGATGGATTCAATCAGCTAAAAGCGGCCTACTCTTCTTTTGACGAACAGAAGCTATTTTCACTACAAACATCCTATTGGGGATGCACTTATACACGCTTTGAATGGCTGCTTGAAATTCAGTCTCATTTATACCATCACCGTGCAGAACTGTATACGCTTCTAACCTGTTACCGCAGAAACGGATTCGATGTAGTGCTTTTTGAGTGATATAATTTTGAAATAGAAAAAAGCAGTGAAGCTATAGCTTCACTGCTTTTTCTTACTCTCTATATTAGATAACCTTTATTTTTGTTTTAATTGTATAATATGTATCTGCCACTAGTCCTACTGCAAGTCCGCTAATCATACCGTACGGTAATACACCAGGTACATTTTGATAAAAAGTTCCGATTAACATCGCAGCTAGTATGCCAAAAAGTACGCCTATCACAATATGCGAACCAAATTTCACCTGTTTTGCGGTATACATTCTTCCTCCTCCTCACTTTTTTTCCATTATATCACAACAGCATCTTTTGTTTAATGATAACTGAGAGAAGAATGCGAATGTAATAGAATTGTAACCTTATATAACTATTTTGGTATTACTCTTCTAGCGAATAAAATTTCATATGAGGTTTGGCTTCTTGGTAATATGTTAAGCAGTCTTGGAGCGTACCGGTATGAAATTCAAATTTATGACCGTCAGGATCCGTAAAATAAATAGATTTTCCGTCTCTCTCGTCACGATTTCTTTCCGGTAAGATGGTTACATTATGCTGTTTTAACAGTTCTTTTGCTTCATCAAAGCTTTCAATGGAAATAGAAAACGCTAAATGAGTATACGAATACTGAATTTCTGATCTAGGGATATTTTTTTCCTCGTTTAACGCCAGCCACAATCCATTCAGACTAAAGTAAGCGGTGGATTTTCCTTTCACTAAAAGTTCCGCTCCTAACACTTTATGATAAAATGTGATGGACCGTTTTAAATTTGACACCGAAAAGCACATATGATTAATTCCTTGAATCATCTCTTACCCTCGCTTTCTAGAAACAAAGTACTTTTTTATATTACATAACTTTCCTTTTAGCATCTATTTTACTGAAAAAAAATACTTTTCGCCATGTAAAAAGCCACACCCCAAATCATACATGCAGAAACCTTATTTATCCAAATCATTATTGTCCCATTTGAATCCATTTTCCCTACCGCTTTTCCTGCCAAAGCTAAGGATAAAAACCATATCCATGAAACGGATATCGTAACCAGCGTAAAAATCCATTTTTCCTTTCCGCTGTACAGTAGAGAATTTGTTCCGATTACGCCCATAATATCCATCAGCGCGTGGGGGTTTAGCAGAGATACAGAAGCAGCAAATAGAATTTGCGCTTTTACCGTCATTCCTTCCTTTAATGACGTTTTCGAAGGTTCGCTCTTCCACGTCACAAAGCCCATATACGCTAAAAAAAGAAGACCTATTCCAAAAATAAGCGTTTGAAAAAATGAAAAAGCAGCAACTACTGCCGAAACTCCCAACACTGCTACTACAATTAAAATCGTATCACAAACAGAAGCCGTCACCACCACGGGAAGCGCCTGTTTAAACGTTCGTTGATTTGCTCCTTGATTAAAAACAAACACATTTTGTACCCCTAAAGGTAAAATCAAACCGAACGCTAACAACAAAGCATGCATAACCACTGTAAACATGTTACTCTCTCCTTTCTCTTTCATCTTACAATTGACATACCCTGTTGTCTCCATCCAAGTTTTGATTTATAATACCAACCAAATTACAAAAAGGTGGTATCACATGAACTGGATTCCAGATCCGGCTAATAAAAAGCCAGTGCACAAACAAATTCAAGAATATATGAAAGAGAAAATTATAAATGGAGAGTGGCCTATTGGAACTAAAATTCCTTCGCAGCGCCAGCTAGCTGCTGCCTTTTCTGTAAATAGAAGCACGGTGGTGACAGCAACCGAAAACTTAATTGCTGAAGGACTGCTCAGTGGAAACAAAGGCGCCGGAACCAAGGTCATTAACAATACGTGGAGCTTACTAGCATCAACTTCTCACATGAACTGGAATTCTTATGTAGAAGCAGGAATATACCAACCAAATTCTCCGACTATCCGCCATATTAACGAAGCTGAATTTCAACCGGGCATTATTCGTTTAGGAACTGGAGAGTTAGCACCTGACCTTCTTCCTTCTGATCAGCTTTCTGGGCTGTTTAGCGAAATTAAACACAGAAGCGTACACTTGGGCTACGAGCACCCAAAAGGCAACGATGAACTGCGACAAGAGTTAGCGAAGCATTTAAAAAAACGGGGAATTGAAACGTCTCCTTCATCTATTTTAATTGTATCTGGCTCTCTTCAAGCGCTTCAATTAATTTCAATTGGCCTGCTGCCTCCAGGTGCCAATATTTTAGCTGAAAAGCCTTCTTATCTTTATTCTCTGCCATTGTTTCAGTCCGCACAAATGAAAATAACGGGCGTTTCATTAGACAAAGAAGGAATTCAATTATCTTCATTAAAAGACCAGCATGAAAAAGAAAAAGGCACAGTTTTATATACGATACCGAACTTTCATAACCCCACCAATGTGATGATGAGCGCACAAAGGCGTCAAGAGCTGCTTCAACAGTGTGAAATGATGCATTTGCCTATTATTGAAGATGATGCTTACGGAGAGCTTTGGTTCCATTCACCGCCTCCGCTTTCATTAAAAGCTCGGGATAAAAATGGAATGGTTCTTTATTTAGGAACGTTCTCTAAAACATTCAGTCCAGGATTTCGAATTGGATGGATTGTCGGGCCTGAACATGTAATTGAGCGATTGGCCGACCTTAAAATGCAAGTTGACTACGGAGCCAGTTCTTTGTCTCAATGGGCAGCTGCTGAAGCTCTTAAGATAGGAATCTATGACAAGCACGTTGCCAGCGTACGCTATAAATTAAAAGAAAAATCTCAGCAAACACAGGCTATTTTAGAGAAGCATTTGAAGAGTCTCGCTACGTGGAATGCTCCGAGCGGAGGTTTTTATTTTTGGCTTACGTTACATAAGCCTGTTTCGATGCGGAAGTTATTTAAGCACTGTCTCGACGAAGGAGTTCTTTTAAATCCAGGCACATTATATGATCATAAAACGGCACAGCATATCAGAATTTCCTTTTCTTATGCGACGCTTGCAGAATTTGAGCACGGTATCAAAATAGTAGCAAAAAGCCTTAAGAATCTTTACATGTGATTCTCAAGGCTTTCTTGTTTTAACGGCAGTTTTATAAAAAAAGTGAGCTTATTATGCTGACGCTCTGCTCGTATATCTCCTTGATGAAGCTGAATGATTTGTTTTGCAATAGCCAGTCCTAAACCTGAACCATTCGCGTCCGTTCTTGATTCATCTGCTCGATAAAATCGATCAAACAACTTTTCCATCTCAATTTTTTCACTGATGTTAATGCTGTTTGTAAAGGAAATAACTAACGAATCTTCGTAAATTTCCTGATTCACCTCTAATATGGAAGGCTTTCTGCTGTACTTTTTGACATTTTCGAGCAAGTTTTGAAATACTCTTACCATTTTTTCTACATCAATAAATACATTCCATTCACAAGCAAAGTTAGTCTGAACGTCAATACCTTCTCTTTTTAAAATCGGCTCGTACTCTCCTATTACCTGCTGAAGCAAACGTTTCATACCCACCTCATTTCGTTGAAGCTGAAGATCAGGACTCGTTAATTTTGTATAGTCAAACAATTCCTCTATTAAATCCGTTAAATAATTTGCTTTTGAATTAACAATATATAAATAGCTATCTAATGTTTCCTCATCCAAATTTTCTCTTTTTTTTATTAAATCGAGGTACCCCACAATGGAGGTTAACGGCGTACGCAGATCGTGAGACACACTAGATATTAGCTCATTTTTCACTTGCTCGATTTCTCGTTCACGATCAAATTTTGTACGAAGCTGTGCAGACATTTTGTTAATGTTTTGGCTTAATTCAGCTAGTTCATCTTTTCCTCTTACATGGATGGTTGCGCCTAAATCTCCATTTGAAATTTTTTGAACTTGTTCAGAGATTTCCTTAAGATAACGAATAGGGAAACGAATAAGTACTAAAAAAACAAAAACAAAGACCACAACAGCAACAAAAATAAGCCCAAACGCCAATAAATTATATGCGGAAACATTCATTTTCTCTTCTTGTATATACCTGCTCAAAACAAGCCTAGCAATTAAAATAAAAGTTAAATTGGTGACCAAAAAACTTATAATTACAGCGAAAAGAAGCTTTACGCTTATTCTCCTCATATTCTGTATCCTACGCCCCATATTGTTTTAATATGAATGGGCTTTTTCGGGTTATCCTCAATTTTTTCCCGAATCTTTGTGATATGAACCATTACCGTATTATCCGATTTAAACGCATCTTCTTGCCACACGGCTTCATATATTTTTCCCATACTCATCACCGTTCCTTTGTTACGTGCCAGCAGCTCTAAAATATCAAACTCTTTTGGTGTTAAGCGAATCTCTTGGTTGCGCACAAAGACAAGGCGGGTACTGCGGTTAATTTCCAAATCGCCAATTTGAATAATTTCACGCTCAGCACGTTCATTGTATTTTTTATAGCGTCTAATTTGTGATTTAACTCGTGCTATGAGTTCGAGAGGATTAAATGGTTTTGTTAAGTAATCATCTGCGCCTGCTGTTAAGCCGGAAATCTTGTCCATATCTTCTGACTTAGCTGACAGCATAATAATGGGCATGTTTTTTTCCTCACGTATTTTAAAAGCAGCATCAATTCCATTCACCTGCGGCATCATAATATCTAATATAATTAAATCTACCTCTTGTTCTTCTAAAAGCGCTAAGCCAGATACAGCATTAGAAACTTTCAGCGTTTCAAATCCTTCATTTTCTAAGTAAATAGCAATTAAGTTACGAATGTGCTCATCGTCATCTATAATTAAAATTCTGTCTTTCATTTATAAACTCCTTATATCTCATTCTTTGCGCATGTGAAAATGTATGCGGGAGGAACATTTCTCCACTCTTTTTCTACTTTAATCTGTGGGAAAAACGTGCGAATCAACTCTTTTTTTAAATTCGTATACTGAAACGTAATAAATTTTCCTTCATCCGCTAATACGCTACGCGTGTTTTGCAAAATACAGTCTGACACTTTAGATGCTAAAGAAGCAAAAGGAAGACCTGATAATACGTAATCTACTTTTGTAATATCATACTGTCTCAAGTACTTTTGAATATTTTCAGCTGAGCCGTTTATCACGTACACATTTTTTTCATGTTTTACTTGGTCCTTTACCTTTTCGTAAAAATGCCGATTGTATTCGATAAGAAGCAAAGTTGTCTGAGCGCTTCGTCTTCTTATTAATTCACGGGTAAAAACCCCGGTTCCTGGCCCGTACTCTACTATACAGGCTGCATGTTCAAAATCAATCCCTTTTACCATTTTTTTCGCTAAGTGCGTAGAGCTTGGCAAAAGTGCTCCTACTGTTCGCGGCTGATGAAAATATTGATACATAAAAGCAAGATTCATTTTCTATTCCTTCTTTCTATTCTTTCTTTCTAGAATAGAAAAAAAAACTAAAGAAACTTTAATTAAATTTCTTAAGAATTCTTAAGAAAACAAAAAAGAGGCTAGGACAAAAGTATTTTAGTTGAAGGAAAATCCGAACGATGAATCGAGATTCTTGATTAAGAATCAAACTCGTTCGGATTTTTTCATTGGTATGTTGAACGTAGGTTTCATGTATGTAGGTGCTTCTAGCTGTTGATTGGAGGACAAGGCGAAGACTCCTGCGGGAAAAGCGGAATAGGTGAGACCCCGCAGGAGCGTAAGCGACAAGGAGGCTCATCGGCCGCCCACGGAAAGCGAAGTCTTGCACGGAAATCAACAACGGTGTAACAAGTGATTCATACTATATCATTTTCCAATTTGTTCGTCTTTAGATTGGAGTGATTTAGTTATGTCTCAATCTCTTTTGAAAGAGTATTCAGCGTAAATAACATCCGCTATTTAGATCAAAGGTGGCTCCTGTATAATGTTTTGCTTGAGGGCTCAGTAAAAAAAGAACCGTATCTGCCACGTCTTGAGGCGTAACAAAGCTTGGAATCAGCTGATGAGCGATGTATTCATTTTTGCGCCAATCTGGAATACTTTTCATCATATCGGTATTTACCATTGTAGGTGCTACGGCATTCACCCGAATATAAGGAGAAAAATTCATCGCACAGCTTTTGGTTAATCCTAATATCGCTGCTTTAGACATTCCATATATAGCATCGGAGCTTCCTTCTATTCCTGACACGGACGATATATTAATAATCGCTCCTTCTGTTTCTTTTTCCATTAGTAATTCGCCAAAGTATTTGGAAAAATAAATATATCCTTTAATATTAATATCCATCACAAAATCTATTTCTTTTTCTTCATAATCCAATAAATTTTTTCCTAAATACACGCCTGCATTATTAACTAATCCATACAAATTTTTATCTTTTATTTGATAAAAAAGATCTTTTACGTCCTCCCCTTTTTTAACATCTACTACATACGTTTCAATATGGCCTTTTGTATCTTCAGCTAGTTGTCTCAAAGCTCCACCATTAATATCACAAGCAATAACTGAATAGGACTTTAACACAGATTCTTTTACAATTTCTTTGCCAATTCCTGAACCTGCACCCGTGACGATTATCCATTTTTCTTTCATGTTCACACCTCTTAGTTACTCTCTGTTTTGTATACATATTTGTTATGTAAATATTCAAACATTCATTATACCATTATTTTCTATATAAAAATCCTTTTCTTGCGCTCTTTTTCAGCTTACCTGACAAAGAGCGTATAGTTTTTTATACGAGTGATAACGATAAGACAGTACATTATTCCAAACAAGAAAGAGATGATAAGACGTGGCAAAAGTACTTTATATTACAGCTCATCCTCACGATGAGTCTCAATCGTTCAGTATGGCAACCGGAAAAGCGTTTATCGATGCTTACAAAGAGCACAATGCAAGTGACGAAGTTGTACATATTGACCTTTATAAAGAAAATATCCCTCACATTGATGCAGATGTATTTAGCGGCTGGGGCAAACTGCAGTCTGGCTCAGAACTCTCTTCTCATGAACAGGAAAAGGTCAATCGCCTTGCAGAATTGAGCGAACAGTTTGTAACAGCGGACAAATATGTTTTTGTAACGCCTATGTGGAACTTTTCGTTTCCACCGGTTATGAAAGCTTATTTAGACTCTGTAGCCGTAGCGGGTAAGTCATTTAAATACACGGCAGAAGGTCCTATTGGGCTATTAACGGATAAAAAAGCACTTCATATTCAAGCACGTGGAGGCATTTATTCTGAAGGCCCTGCAGCTGATATGGAAATGGGGCATCGTTATATTGGGATTATGATGAATTTCTTTGGTGTACCTTCGTTAGACGGCATTTTTGTGGAAGGGCATAACGCAATGCCAGATAAAGCCCAGGAAATTAAAGAAAAAGGAATAGCAGAAGCAAAAAAACTTGCACAAACTTTTTAATACAAAAACCCGCATAAAGCGGGTTTTTCTACGCAAAAAAGCTTTCTCTTTCCCTTTCAATCCACCTGTCCATTTCCCGATCACTTTTTTCTACAAGTCTGTTAACGAGGATATCATGCCAAATATAGTTTTCAAGCAAATTAATGTTGACTGCGTTATTTGTATAGTAAGCCATTTCTTTATGACCATAGATCATTTCTTTGCTGTCAACAGATATAATAAACCAGTTTTGATTCCCAATATTTTCGGTATAACTTGTATGGCGGTGCCGGTCAAATTCCTCCATTACTTCACTTTGTTCAAACACAATTCCTTTTAGTGTTACACTCTCTCTTAGCTGTAATAAAAGAGGTTTCAACTCATTGTAAATATCAGGCCAAAGCGAGATGACAATTTTATTTTTTGCTTTTAGCAGCAGCGACTCACAAAAAGCAAGAATGGCCTTTTCTCCTTTCATCGTCATAACCCGGCTTTCCGCTATAGACTCAGCGGCTTCAAAACGTTTAAGCGTTTCACTAACGTCTTCATACGTTTCGTTCCATTTTTTTTGCAGCGAATGCAAAAAAGCATCAACCGGCAGCGGCGTGTACTCGGTGCCATCATTACTCTCTTCTTTTAACACCATACCTTTTTCCTCTAGTGTTTGTAAAATATCGTATACACGCGCTCTTGGCACACCTGAATGTTTACTAATGCTATAGGCAGTGGAAGATCCTTTTTTGACAAGTGTCACATATACTTTTGATTCATACTGATTAAATCCAAGCGACTGCAGCTGCTGAATAATATTTTCCATAAAGGGAACCTCCCTGTTTGTTAAGTTATTTGAAATTTTCATCATTTATATATTTACAACTGCTTTTTATATAGTTACTATTTAAGTAGTCACTATATATTATGACATGAGGAAGGTGCTTTATGGAAGAATTAAGTTTACAGATTGTTCTTTTGCTTTTACTATTTGGTTTTTTAGCTGCATTCATTGACTCCGTAGTTGGCGGAGGCGGTTTAATTTCTACACCTGCTCTTTTATTTTTGGGCCTGCCTCCCGCAGCTGCCTTAGCTACAAATAAATTAGCTGGAACCATGGGCGTATTAACAAGTACGATTCGATTTGTCAAATCCGGAAAAGTCGATTTCCGCGTCGTAGGTAAATGGTTTCCTTTTGTATTTATCGGTTCTTTAGGAGGTTCAATCACCGTTCATTTTCTGTCCTCTGCTTTTTTGAAACCTGTTATTTTAATTCTCCTTGTTTTGGTCGCTATTTATACGATTTTCAAAAAAAACTGGGGTACCACGTCCACGTATAAGCCGTTGTCTATTAAGAAACTTATTTTCTTTACCGCACTTATTTTTATCATTGGTTTTTACGACGGATTTTTAGGAGCAGGCACAGGTTCATTTATTTTATTTGCTTTTTTATTTATGGGATTTGATTTCCTGCAGTCAGCAGGCAGCGCAAAATTTTTAAATTTCGGCAGTAATTTAGGTGCTTTGCTTGTATTTTTATATTTTGATTCTGTTGTATTTTCTTACGGATTAATTATGGGGTTTGCGATGGTTGTGGGTTCTTTTGTCGGATCAAATGTTGCTTTATCAAAAGGTGTGACGTATGTCCGAACGCTTTTTATCCTTGTCACTCTAAGCCTTATTAGCAAAAACATATTCGATTATGTGAATCAGTACAAATAGATCAATCATTTCTTTAGAACCATAACAATGAACCTATATATATCTATTATATTAATAAAACCACCTCTTACCATTTTCTTATTTTTGGGTAAATGTGTAAAAAAACACTAAAATTGTTGTATACTGGTCCATGTTGTTTTACATAATTAGAAATATTATACAGAGGTGAACATTTTGTTTAAGAAATTCAGGTTTTTGTGGTTTATTTTGCTGATTTTTGTACTTATTTTTGTCAAAAATACGTTCTTTTCTTCTTCAGAGAACGCTACTGAGACTCTAGCAACATCAGACGTGCCAAAAGCAGCGTCCACTTTGAAAGAGGGAAACAATCAGCAAGACGGAGTCATTATTCAAAAATATCGTAAACAGCTAGATGCAGCACAGAAAAAAGTTGACGAAAAGGCTGATAAAAAAATACAGGAAAAAATCTATGAAGACGGAAGACAGGCAGCATTGGAATTTTTACCACGCAATAAATTTCAAAGAGCTTTTTCTCAGCCTTCTAAAAAATCAGCCGATGACATTTATGACTTTCTAATTGCGCAAGTGGGATCTGGGGGATATGATTCTCTTTATCAAGAAGCAATAGCCGCAAAAAAAGAAGCAACTTCTTCTACTGATGAATTAAATACGAGTGGCATTCACGCTAAAACCGTTGCTCTTCAATACGGCACGCTAGCCCAAAGAGAGCAACTGCTTGTTACAAGTCTTGCCTATGACTTAAGCAGCGTAGGCGTCATTTCCTCCGATACAGCTAAAGATATTGATAAAAAAGCTACTCACATGCTAGAAGTTAGAAAAGAAGGCATAAATGCCGTGATGCAAGAATAGTTTTGTGAGGTGAAAAACAGCAGGTAAAAACTGCTGTTTTTTTACTCTAGATAACGTTCGGTTACTTTACTACTTTAATAACCGATCATTCAATGATAATAGTTAGAGCTTTCATACAATAATATAAAAAACGGAGGGAATTCCTATGAAAGAAGCGATTGTTTATCAATACGATGCGTTCAGCACGCGCCCTAATAAAGGAAATCCTGCGGGAATTGTGTTTAACGGAGATGATTTTTCAGCTGAAGAAATGCAGAAGATTGCTTATCAAGCACAGTTTAATGAAACTGCTTTTATCATGAACTCTTCCCGCGCTGATTTACGAATTCGATACTTTACGCCTGAACAAGAAGCAGATTTGTGCGGGCATGCTACCGTTGCTTCCCTTTATGCTTTACATAGTGAAAACAAACTTCCAAAAACTAAATTTACAGTTGAAACAAATGCTGGAATTTTGCCGATGACTGTACAGAGCCGGAACGGACAACCTGTTATCACAATGACTCAAGCTTCTCCACAGTTTCATCCGTTTTCAGGATCAAAAGAAAAACTGGCAAAAGCTCTTAATCTTCATCTTGATGAGTTTGATCAAAGACTTCCTATTGTATATGGAAGTACAGGGAATTGGACGCTTATTGTACCTTTAAAAAATTTAGATGCCTGCAAGAAGATGAAGCCTAATCAAAAAGATTTCCCGCATATTTTAACAGATATGCCAAAAGCATCTATTCATCCTTTTTGTTTTGAAACGATTCACTCAGAAGCCCATATGCATGGAAGACATTTCTCTTCACCATTTTCAGGTACGGTAGAAGACGCTGTAACTGGAACAGCGTCTGGCGTAATGGGCGCCTATTATGCGACGTATGTTGACCAGCAAGAAAACGACCGCTGGCAATTTGTTATTGAGCAAGGACAGGAAATGGATAGAGATGGCGTTGTTCATGTAGAAATCACAAAAAAAGAGAACACGTATGGTGTGGTAATCGCTGGAGAAGCTGTCTATGTAACGAAAAAAATTATTTCTTTTTCCTAATAAAAACGTGTCCGCCTGTTTGGCGAACACGTTTTTTGTTCAATAAATAATAGCTTGTACGCTCATTATTGTAACGGTTAAAATAAGAACCACGTTTCCTATAATTAACCACGGCTTTGCGCTTCCCCTTCTACCTTTAATAGCCGTGATTAGTCCAGCAATGGGCAATAAAGCCATAATGATGACCCAAATTTTACGAAGAATGCTGGAATCTAAATAAAAACCAAACTGCATTATCGCAAATAACACGACTGTGATAAAGAAGAAAAGTGTAGGCACAGCTAAATGAATGCCTCTTGGTCTCATTGAGTAGTACACAACATCACTTTCTTTCTATGTAAAATCTTACGTAAAGTAACGTTATCATTTACAAAGAGTTTTGACAACTTTTTGAAGGATTTTGTCAACAAATTTTAATAATATAGCAGAAATTAGAAATTACTTCTCACTCAGCTGCCCGAAGACTGCCGGAAGTGCAGAAATTACGTCGCTTGCTAACATATCTATCGTTGTATGAACCCTATCGAGTAGCAAATCTGCTGCTTTTCCGTGAACATATACCGCATTACTGATTGCCTCTTGAAGAGAATCATGCTGCATAATAAAAGCGAGGATGATCCCTATTAATGTGTCACCCGTTCCACCTTTCGCAAGTCCTGCGTTTCCAGTTGTATTTACGTATTGTTTTCCATCAGGCGTTGTAACAATCGTGTTTGGACCTTTTAATACAAGGTATACACCATTTTCCACTGCATATTGTCTAGATATTGAAAATCGATTCGCTTCTACTTCTGCGATTGTTGTGTCCACGAGTCTGGCCATTTCCCCCGGGTGAGGCGTTAAAATCGTTGCGTGTTCTCTTTCTTTTACTTCTTTCGCCAAATCCGGCAGATGAAAAAGAGCATCCGCGTCGACCACAACAGAAACCGGCTGTTGAAGCACTTGTTCGACGACTTTCTTCGTTTCTTTCGTTCTCCCAAGCCCTGGTCCAACTGCAATCGCATCATACTTCGCTTCTTCTAAAGAAATCTCGCCTGCAAAAAAGCCATCTTTGCTTGGACATGGTTTATACATCACTTCTAACATGTGCGCAGCTGCAATCGCATGAATATCACTCGGAAGCGCAAGAGTTAGAAGCCCTGCTCCGCTTGTGAGCGCTGCTTTAGACGTTAGCATCGGCGCTCCAGGCGTTTGAAGTGAACCTCCTATTACGATTCCTTTTCCGTGTGTACCTTTATTGGAGGAAGCATTCCGGATAGGAAAAGATTGTTTAATATGCTGAGTTGACCATACCTCCTTAGGAGATGAACTTTTTTCAATTGCTAGCGGCGGAATACCGATATCTACTACAATCAACTCACCATAGCTTTCTTTGCTCGGGTATGTAAATGCCGTGGTTTTGGGCTGCTGAAGCGTAATTGTAGCATCTGCGCGTATCGTAAGCCCTTGCTTCTGTTCCATTACTCCACTTGGGACATCGATGCTGTATATGTAAGCCTTAGAATCTTTTATTTCTTTGATAATGTCATCGTAAGGAGGTTTGATGCTGCCTTTTACCCCTATCCCTAATAGACAGTCAATAATGACCGTATACTTTTTCACAGAGAAGTTGTCTCCTGCGGATTGCCACGTGAATCCAGCATTTTCATAGATGATCATTGCTTTTTTAGCTGCGCCTTTTATTTTTTCCCGTGCAGGAACTACCGAGACATCAACTTCATATCCTTTTGACTTCAACGCACGGGCAATAACAAAGCCGTCTCCTCCGTTGTTTCCCGTTCCTATAAACAGCCCTATTTTTTCATGTTTTTCTATTCGCTCGCTCAGCACGTTTGCAGCAGCTTGCCCGGCATTTTCCATAAGGGACTCTTCACTCATCCCAATTGTATTCATCATATAATCATCTACTTGATACATCTCTTGATTCGTTACAATTCTCATTATGCTGCTCCTTACTGAAACGGAAATGGTTCGTCTGTATTTACCGTTCCTTTTATTTTCGTTATAGTTAATTGTTCTCCTTTCAACCAATCTTCAAACGAGAAAATGAGAGGTTTTGCTTTTCGTCCAATTCCCACAATGACTTGCAGCGTCTCCGGTACATATGCCACTGTATGAAGCGTTCCAGCAGAATTCCGATAATCTTCTTTAAAAATACCGTATTCATCTTCATTAAATAAAGAGAAAGCTTCAAGAGGCGATAGCTTTTTTTCAATATGATCTCGAATATGATCGAGCCTTTCCTTTGACTCTACTAAATGATGACGATTTTCTTCGACTAGCTGATTAAAATGATTTGTACACCCCATCATCGTTCCTCTTTGTACATGAACGCCTCGTCCAGACGCTTCAACTACCGCTCCCTGTCCGGTGCGGTCATAAATGGAATAATTAAACGCATGACGGTGCGGTGCTCTTTCTAAAATAGCAACAGCTTCTTCTGTCGTTTCGCATGTTTCTAAAATAAACCGAGCGAGCGTACAGCAAATAAATCCGTTCGTTTGACGGCGGCGATTGACAAAATGATAGCCAATTGCTAATCCTTTTTCATTCATTCCATCCATTCGCCCAATCATTCTCGTTCCAAACCCGACGCTTGCATATCCTTCATTTGGCTGAAAAAGCAAAAATCGTCCTTCGTAAGTCTTAGGGTGATAATCGTAATTTCGCACATACACGCCGTGCTGTATAAGAGCAGAACATCCCGTTTTCTTCCACTCTTGCTGATACCCGCTGTACTCATGAATAACATCTTCAAGAGGCCAATCTAAGCCTTCTGCTAAGCCCACTAGCTCATCCCATAGTCCAGGGGCAAATAAGTCGTAATAATGACGAGCTTCTTTTGCTATCGTTTGATAGCTTCGTAATGAACGTTTTCTTCTTTTTTGATGATTTTCAAACAGCATTGTTCCTTTATGTAATTTCCCTTGCATTTTACCAAGCTCTCGGTAAGAGCCTCGTCCTTGAATGACTTCTACCTGTATTTCTTTCACTTCTATCACTCCAATTTTCCAGTACCTTTATTGTGCAGCAAGCGCTCTATTCTTTGCAACTTTCTCCTCTCATAGAACTCTCTTCCTTTGAATACAGTTATAAAGAAACAGGTCGAAAGATTGAAAAGCATTATCATAAGAGGTGATCATATTGCTAAAGGAAGTTCAGCTAGAGATTCAGCGAAGAATCGCCTATCTGCGCCCAACACAAAAAAATGACGGGTCATTTCGCTACTGTTTTGAAACAGGCGTTATGCCTGATGCGTTTTTAATTATGCTTCTTCGCACCTTTGATTTAGATAAAGAAGTGTTGATTAAACAATTAACCGAACGAATCGTTTCCCTTCAAAATGAAGATGGTCTTTGGACGTTGTTTGATGATGAAGAACATAACTTATCGGCCACCATTCAAGCTTATACAGCTCTTTTATATTCAGGCTATTACCAAAAAAACGACCGGATTTTGCGAAAAGCAGAAAGGTATATTATTGATTCAGGAGGCATTTCTCGCGCTCATTTTCTCACAAGATGGATGCTTTCTGTTAACGGCTTATACGAGTGGCCAAAGTTATTTTACCTCCCGCTTTCTCTTTTGCTCGTGCCTACCTATGTACCGCTTAACTTTTATGAATTAAGCACCTATGCCAGAATTCACTTCGTTCCGATGATGGTAGCAGGAAATAAAAAATTTTCACTTACTTCTAGGCATACACCTTCTCTTTCTCATTTAGATGTAAGAACAGCGAAACAGAAATCGGATGAAACTACTCAAGAATCACGCGCTTCTATTTTTTTAGTCGACCATTTAAAACAGCTGGCTTCTTTACCTTCTTACATCCACAAGCTTGGTTATCAAGCAGCCGAGCGTTACATGCTAGAAAGAATTGAAAAGGATGGAACCCTTTACAGCTATGCCACTTCTACTTTTTTTATGATTTACGGTCTTCTCGCTCTTGGCTATAAAAAAGATTCGTTTGTAATTAAAAAAGCAATCGACGGTATTTGTTCACTAATTAGTACATGCAGCGGCCACGCACACGTAGAAAACTCAACGTCAACCGTTTGGGACACGGCGCTGCTATCTTACGCTCTACAGGAAGCAGGTGTACCGCAGCAAGATCCTATGATTAAAGGCACAACCCGCTACTTAAAGAAAAGACAGCATACGAAGCTTGGAGATTGGCAGTTTCATAACCCAAATACAGCACCTGGAGGCTGGGGTTTTTCCGATATTAATACGAATAACCCTGACTTAGACGATACGTCAGCCGCTATTAGAGCCCTTTCTAGAAGAGCGCAAGCGGAGACAGATTATTTGGAGTCTTGGCAAAGGGGCATCAACTGGCTGTTGTCCATGCAAAACAAAGACGGCGGTTTTGCTGCATTTGAAAAAAATACCGACTCTGTTTTATTTACTTATCTGCCGCTTGAAAACGCAAAAGATGCAGCGACGGACCCGGCTACTGCTGATTTAACCGGTCGAGTGCTTGAGTGTCTAGGGAACTTTGCCGGTATGAATAAGTCTCATCCTTCGATTAAAGCTGCAGTAAAATGGCTGTTTGATCATCAATTGGATAATGGGAGCTGGTACGGCCGGTGGGGAGTTTGCTATATTTACGGAACTTGGGCCGCTATTACAGGACTGCGTGCTGTAGGAGTTTCTGCTTCTGATCCGCGTATCATTAAAGCCATTAACTGGCTTAAAAGTATTCAACAAGAAGACGGTGGATTCGGAGAATCATGCTATAGCGCTTCTCTGAAAAAATATGTACCTTTATCGTTTAGCACCCCTTCTCAAACGGCTTGGGCTCTCGATGCTTTAATGACAATATGTCCATTAAAAGATCGAGCCGTTGAAAAAGGAATTAAATTTTTGCTGAATCCAAATCTTACAGAGCAGCAAATTCATTATCCAACGGGAATTGGTCTTCCTGGACAATTTTATATTAAGTATCACAGCTACAATGATATTTTTCCTCTTCTTGCACTTGCCCACTACGTAAAAAAACATTCTTCGTAAAGGAACAGCGCCTACAGCTGTTCCTTTTTATACATAAAAGCAGGTTTTTTCAGGAAACAAGTGGAATACTTTTTAAATGTTAATAAAGAAAGGATGCATGAAATAATGAATGTTTCACCACTTTTAAAGGGAAAAAACGTGCTGTTAAGAAAACCAAAAGACAGCGATGTGAATGATTATTTAGCATGCAAGCAAACAAAAGAACTTATTCGTATGTACGGAGGCAATACTCGAAACTTAAAGCCTCTTACACTACAAGATGCCGAGCGGCATATCCAGTACATAGAGTCACAAAAGCTAAATTGGTGTATTGAATATCAGCAGCGTTTTGTTGGAGAAGCCCGGCTGACCGTTAACGAATACGACCGGCGCGCACGGTATGCAATTGGTTTATTTGATTCTTCTGTTTGGAATCAAGGACTGGGCACTGAAGTTACAAAATTGGTACTTGCGTACGCCTTTGAACACCTTCACTTGCACAGAATCGATTTACGGGTGCTCGAGTACAACCATAGAGCCATTGCTTGTTATGAAAAATGTGGCTTTGTAAAAGAAGGAATGGAGCGTGAAGGTGCTTTTATTGAGGAAACATTTCGGACAGATATTATCATGAGTATACTCGAACAAGAATATTACCAGCTGTAGAAGAAAGAACCAGCTGTCATCATTTTACTTTTTTTAAAGTTCGTATAGCCCAAGCCTTTTGTGAATAAAGTAACATAACTATATAACCAAAGGAGCTAACGATGACAACTTATGATTCCTCTTCTTTTGTATTTGTAACCATTGATAAAAATGACATTGCTGCTTTTCTACTGCTTGATATTATTTGCAGCACCACTATTTATGTAGCATGTAAACATTACCTCCACAATGAGCTTGTTTCCATTGCAAGCAGCGTTCTTTTCCCCATGGTATGTAAGAAGATTTCTCGACGCTATATCAGCTTTTTACCGGTTCTTTTAGTGACAGCCAAGTACGTTCCTTCTGCTGCTGAATCTCTACGGAGTGATTAAAAAATTTAGAAAGATGCGGCTCAGTGAGCTGGTCTTTCGTTTTTCCAGAGGAAAACACTTCTCCTTGACGCATACAAAGCGTATGGGTAAAGCACGGCAAAATTTCTTCTACATGGTGGGTAACATAGATAAGCGTAGGAGCTTTTGGCTGCTCTGCCATTTTTGCAATCAGCTGAAGAAGCTGTTCTCGGGCCATTATATCTAGACCTGTACATGGCTCATCAAGTATTAAAAGCTTTGGTGAAGCCATAAGAGCTCGAGCGATTAGCACTCGCTGGCGCTCTCCTTGAGAAAGCGTTCCGTACGCCTGATTTTGTAAATCTTCACACTTTAGCAGCTGCATTAATTCTATGGCTTGGTTCATATCTTTTTGCTCCACTTGTTCATATAAACCAATAGATGCAAATTTTCCGCTTAAAACCATTTCTAAAACCGTGTCGTCATCTCGAAACCGCTGTTGAAGCGAAGAACTTACCCATCCAATTTCTCTTCTGAGCTCGGACAGATTTGTTTCCCCAAATCTCTTTGAAAGGACTTCTACTTGACCTTTTGTAGGCCAGATATATCCGTTGATTATATTTAAAAGCGTCGTTTTTCCGGAACCATTTAACCCAAGCAAACACCAATGTTCTCCTTTTTTAACTGACCACGACACGTTTTTTAAAATTTCTTTTTCTGCTCGTTTTACGGAAATATTCTTAATGTTAATCATGCTAACACTCCTTTATTCTCATTTTTCATTATATATACTATAACAGACTAATGATTTACCCCATTTGTTAACTTGCTTTTCTTTTTTCATGCCAATTCTTTCAGCCACTTTAATCGATGGGTAATTGGCAGGGTCTATTAATGATATAATCTTCTGAAATTTCAGCGTATGAAGGCCGTAATCTAGGCAAGCTTTTGCTGCTTCACTCGCATAGCCTTTTCCCCAGCGGCTGCGTAAAAATAAATAGCCAAGTTCTGGTTCTACCTTGCCGTCCACCTTTTGAAGAACCATGCCGCACTGTCCTAGAAACTCTCCTTTCTGCTTATCCTCAGCTACCCACATACTAATGCCGTATGTTTGATAATGCTGCTTCATCCATTGAATCCAGCGAAGTGTGTCTTGTTCATTTTTAGTAGAAGAATAATACTTCATTGCTTCAGCATCCTCAAAGATTTTTATTAAATTACCTGCATCGCTTTCAGTCATGGCTCGCAGCGTCATTCGGTCTGTCTCAATAATCGTATGAATCCTCTCCTTTCTTATATTCCACAGCGTAATATCTTTATTATCCGCTACTCTTTTCTTTTCGTAAAGTTTTCCTTTCCTTCTTTAATTGAGACAGAAAAAAATGAACCAAAAAAGGCTGCTACACACAGCCCTTAATCTGGATCACACGTTTTTCCGTACCGTAATACGTTATATATAGCACGTCCATCGCTTGCAGACGTCTCTGTATATTGAATGGGTAACAGCGAAAAAATAACATAATAGACTGAAAAATAAACAAATTGATAGCAAAATATATCTTCAGGCAGGATATTAGCCATAATTAATCCATTTATTATAAAAATAGTAAGCAAATTAAACAGTACACCACCCGCATACACCATTGCATGAGAAATGCGACTGTCGTTCTTAAGATTTTCATATTTACAAAACGAGTCTAAAAAATACACTGACTTAATTTTAAGCTTCCCCATTTTAAGAATGGTTTTCCCTCTACCTATAGTAAAATCGACCTTCCCTCCGAAAATAATTGCCATGACGGAATGCCCCAGCTGATGAATAAGTGATACAAGTGGCAATACAAGACAGAATGACCACACAAACTTTGGAAGATCATTTAACCCAAACACCCTTATCCCTCCTTTTTGTTTCCTTTCTCTACTTTTCCTCTCCATTTTTACTTAAAACTACATTTAAATTCTTTTTTAAAATTCATACGAAATGACTAGCATTTACCGTAAGTCTTATGTTCTAGATAAAAACCCATGGATAAAATTTATGAAAAATACATTTTTCGAAAAACAGTTGGTGTAACGTTCTCCTGTTCTTTAAAGCGCTTGATAAAATAGCTTGGATGCTCATACCCTACTTGCCTTGCTATGTCTTGTACAGAGATATGGTTGTTTTTAAGCAGCAGTTTCTTCGCTTTTTGAATGCGCACGCGCGTGACGTATTCAAATGGCCGGATGCCAAGAGATTGTTGAAAAAGCAAACACGTATACTGCTCCGTTACGTTGAGCTGCTTCGCTAGTACTTCTAGCGTTAACGACTGATGATAGTATTTCTCGATATAACGAAGAACTGGGTTTAGCTGAGTAATTTGCTGCAAACGACTTTTGCTTTCTATATATACGCTGTCTTGCCTAAGTTTCAAAATGACGCTATATATTAGTTCAGAGCACTGCATGGTGCTAGATGTATGATTTTCTTCTAATCGATTCATTAGCTCTTGAAGCATTCTGTAAAGACTTTCAGCACATGTAAGGACGATTTTCCCAGAAGTAATAAATTGAAGAGAAAGCATGATATCATCAATCACACTGCCGTTAAAAGAAACCCAGCATACTTGCCATTCGCTTGTAATAGGGTAGTATTCATGCGGAACATGCGGAGTCAGAAACATCCCTTCATTTTCTTTTATAATATAAACCTCGTCATTTACACGAAGCTCTCCTCTCCCTTTTATACATTGAATCCATTGATAATCAGGAAACTCTCCCTGACGTTTAATATGCGTTTGATGTCTCCATCTTCCAGCGCTTGTAACATAGAATGGCAGTTTCATATCTTCATCTGAAAGAGCCGGAAAGTACATACGGTCCACATTACTTCCCCCTTTTTATGTGAATATAGTTATATTATCATGAAAATAATTAGATTGATAAGGTTTTCAGAAAACGTTATCATTTTCATATAAAATAATAAACTAGCACTTTAGAAATGAGGGATCGACATGTTAAAAACCGGCAAGAAATTTAATTATACAGCACCTGCAAACGGATATCCTGAATGGAATAACAACCCTGAGATTTTTCAGTTAAACCGTTCTAAGGCACACGCTTTACTTATGCCTTATCAAACGATCGAAGTGGCCTTAAAAAATGATAGAAAATCTTCTGTTTACTATCAAAGCTTAAATGGTAGCTGGTATTTTCATTTTGCTGAAAACGCAGATGGCCGTGTCAAAAACTTTTTCGCTCCTGAGTTTTCATATGAGAAATGGGACTCCATTTCAGTTCCTTCACACTGGCAATTACAGGGATATGATTATCCTCAATATACAAACGTAACGTATCCTTGGGTTGAAAACGAAGAGCTCGAACCTCCTTTTGCACCGACTAAATATAACCCTGTAGGTCAGTACATTCGTACATTTACACCTAAGTCAGAATGGAAAGACCAGCCGGTGTACGTCAGCTTCCAAGGCGTCGAATCTGCTTTTTACGTATGGGTTAACGGTGAGTTTGTTGGATACAGCGAAGACAGCTTTACTCCAGCTGAATTTGATGTAACTTCTTACCTTCAAGAAGGTGAAAACACGATAGCAGTAGAAGTATATCGCTGGAGTGATGCAAGCTGGCTTGAAGATCAAGACTTTTGGCGAATGAGCGGCATATTTCGCGATGTGTATCTCTATTCTACTCCGCCGGTTCACATCTATGACTTTAGCGTTCGTTCACTGCTTGATACCAGCTACAAAGATGGTGAACTTACCGTTTCAGCTGATGTTTTAAATTACTTTCAGGAAGGTACTCAAGACCTAACATTTGAAGCCATGCTGTATGACGCTAATCATCAAGAAGTACTTGAAGCTCCGTTGCAAACAAATCTAAGTGTGAGCGATCATCATACAATCTCCTTGCGTACACACATTAAAAACCCTGCAAAATGGAGCGCAGAAAGCCCTAATTTGTATACGCTTGTACTTAGCTTAAAGAATTCTGCTGGCTCTATTATCGAAACAGAAAGCTGTAAAGTCGGCTTCCGTACGTTTGAACTAAAGAATGGACTTATGACAATCAACGGCAAGCGCATCGTACTTCGTGGAGTGAATCGCCACGAATTTGATTCAGTAAAAGGACGGGCAGGCATCACGCGAGAAGACATGGTTCACGACATTTTGCTTATGAAACAGCATAATATTAACGCGGTGCGTACATCCCATTATCCTAATGATTCAGTATGGTATGAACTATGTGATGAATACGGACTGTATGTGATTGACGAAACCAATTTAGAAACGCACGGCACGTGGACTTATTTACAAGAAGGTGAACAAAAAGCTGTTCCAGGAAGCAAGCCAGAGTGGAAAGAAAACGTATTAGATCGCTGTCGTTCTATGTACGAACGTGATAAAAACCACCCTTCTATCATTATTTGGTCGCTTGGCAATGAATCATTTGGCGGAGAAAATTTTAAGCATATGTATACTTTTTTTAAAGAAAAAGATTCCACGCGCCTTGTTCATTATGAAGGAATCTTCCATCACCGTGACTATGATGCTTCTGATATAGAAAGCACGATGTACGTTAAGCCAGCAGATGTAGAGCACTATGCATTAATGAATCCAAAAAAACCTTATATTTTATGTGAATACAGTCATGCCATGGGTAATTCTTGCGGAAATCTGTACAAATACTGGGAGCTGTTTGATCAATACCCAATCTTGCAAGGCGGTTTTATATGGGACTGGAAAGATCAAGCTCTTCAAACAACAGCAGAAGACGGTACATCTTACTTAGCTTACGGCGGAGATTTTGGTGATACTCCTAACGATGGTAATTTCTGCGGAAACGGCTTAATCTTTGCTGATGGGACAGCTAGCCCTAAAATTGCAGAAGTAAAAAAATGCTATCAGCCTGTAAAGTGGACAGCAATCGACGCTGCAAAAGGAAAGTTTGCCGTTCAAAATAAACACCTGTTTACAAACTTGAACGCATATGATTTTATTTGGAGTATTGAAAAAAACGGTGAACTCATTGAAAAACATGCGTCTCTTTTAGATATAGCTCCTGATGATACAGACGAAATGACGCTTTCTTATCCTCTTTATCAGCAAGAAAATGAAACCGATGAATTTGTTTTAACTCTTTCTCTGATATTAGCCAAAGATACGGCTTGGGCTTCAGCTGGATATGAAGTGGCGTACGAACAGTTTGTACTGCCTGCGCAAGTCTCTGTACCTTCAGTTAAAGCTGTTTATCCTGCTTTATCAGTTGACCAAAATGAGCAAACTCTTACGGTTACAGGAACTAACTTCACGGCTATTTTTGACAAACAAAAAGGACAGTTCATCTCTTATATCTATGAGCACACCGAGCTGCTTGCGTCGGGTTTCCGTCCGAACTTTTGGCGTGCCGTAACCGATAATGACCTCGGAAACAAATTACATGAAAGATGTCAAACGTGGCGTCAAGCAAGTTTAGATCAGCATGTGCAAAAAGTAACTGTTCAGCCGCAAATTGACTTTGTTATCATTTCGGTTGAACTGTCTTTAGGCAACTCTCTTACTTCTTGCTATGTAACGTATACGCTATATAACAATGGTGAAATGAAGATTGAACAATCTTTAGCACCTTCTGAGACAATGCCTGAAATTCCGGAAATCGGCATGCTGTTTACGATGGATGAGTCTTTTGATGCTTTAACATGGTACGGAAGAGGCCCTCATGAAAATTATTGGGATCGTAAAACTGGAGCTAAGCTCGGCCTTCATAAAGGCAGTGTAAAAGAGCAAGTTACACCGTATTTACGCCCTCAAGAATGCGGAAATAAAACGGACGTTAGATGGGCCGCTATTACAAACAAGCAAGGACACGGCTTTTTGCTAAGAGGTCTGCCAACAGTTGAGCTGAATGCTTTACCTTACTCACCTTTTGAACTGGAGGCTTACGATCATTTTTACAAATTACCGTCAAGCGATTCAGTAACCGTGCGGGTTAACTACAAGCAAATGGGCGTTGGCGGAGACGACAGCTGGGGAGCTAAAACACACCCCGATTACACACTATATGCTAACCGCTCCTATACAAATACGTTTACGCTAAAACCTCTGTAAAAGTAAAAAGGACTTTCGTTTGAAAGTCCTTTTTACTTATGATGTAACCTCTGGCTTTCGCTGAGAAAGCAAAAATACCGTAGCGATAATAAGAATTGTACCTAACCACTCCGTCCATCCAAATGTCACATGAAGCCACAGAACAGAGAGCGCCGCTGCCGATAAAGGCTCTGCTGAAGCAAGAACAATTGCTTCAGAAGCGCTAATATGCTTCAAACTTTCCAAATAACAATAAAATGCAATGAGCGTTCCGAAGATAATCACAAATAGCACCGCACACAGGGACAATGGCGACCACTCACCGGCTATATGCCACGGTGGATGAATAAATGAAAAACTTACGCCGCCTATCACCATTCCCCAACCTACTACTTCAATTGAGCTCCATTTCGCAAGAAGACGTTTAGGCTGAAGCGTATAAAAAGCAGACGTTACAGCTGCTCCAATCCCCCAAAACAATGCCCACCCTGTAATAGACAACTCGTTGAAATTTCCGCTTGTTGCAAGAAAAAATGTCCCCGTTATGACCAGCACAACAGAAATAATTTCTACTTTCACCGGCCATTTTCTTGCTTGCACGGCTAAATAGCCAATAATAAATATTGGCGACGTATATTGAAGCACTGTAGCTGTAGCAGCGTTTCCTGCCTCAATAGCTGCAAAGTATGTATACTGCACGCCAAGCATACCGATTACACCAAACAAAAGCAGCGAAGTCCTCTCTTCTTTTGTTTTCCAGATTGCAAAAATATTGCGCTGCTTAGAGGCTATTGCCAAAAGCAATAACCCAGATACTAGCATACGAACGACGACCAGCCACTCTGCGTTAAAACCCTTATGCTGAAATAAATATTGAGCTACCGTGCCAGATACTCCCCACATCGTAGCGCCAATGATTACAAGCAGCAATCCCCATGCTCTTTTAGATGACGTTTGAACTCCTTCCACTTGCCATTCCTTCTCTCTTTTTCATATATATTTAACTTACCGCGCTCCTCGTTAACGGTCAATAGCAAAAAAAGTCGAAGCACTATGCTTCGACTTTTTTAAATACTTTTATGAAGTAATTTCTTCAGTAAAGGAAATAGCACATCGGGAAGCTCCTCGATGTTTGGTACTAGAATACTATATTTCCCGTACATATTTTGAATGGTTTTCTTTTGTCCTTCATCAATTTCACCGTTGGATAAGAAAACGTTGATGACTTCAATTCCGTGCTTGCGCGCTTCCAATACCGCTTCGTGCGTATCTACAATGCCATTTTGTTCATATCCCATAGCGGCTGGTTCACCGTCTGAAAACACAAGTAAAAACTTCTGCTGTTCAGAACGCTGAAGCAAGCGGCGTGTCATATGACGAATGGCAAATCCATCACGGTTGTCTTCTTCAGGTTCCAACTGCATAATTTCAGGACCGCTCTTACGCTTTAATGATGCTTGGAAGTCCATAACCGTTTGCAAGTAGTTAGGCTGGCTCGTTTCGGTGGCATCATTTGTATCTTCCCAAAATCCTACAATTTGATGAGGCACCATAACAGATTTTAACGCTTCATGAAATAGGGTAATCCCAAGCTTCGTTTCATCCATTTTATCGTACATCGATGCGGAACAGTCAACTAAAAGAGAAAAGACAGCATCAATTTGGGCAGAATCTTCATCTTTTTTATAAAACAAACGAGGATTATCATCGGTCCAGAGCTTGAGAAGCTTTTTATTTAATCGCCCAAAGTGCAGTTCGCTTCTAGGAAACGTTTTTTTATGTTCAAGCGTTTTTTCAATCATTTGCTTTAATTTCTTTTGATACGATGCAATGATTTTTTTATTCTCATCATACTGAACAACGTGATCGTC
Organism: Priestia aryabhattai; assembly: GCF_023715685.1. NCBI lineage: Bacteria > Bacillati > Bacillota > Bacilli > Caryophanales > Bacillaceae > Priestia > Priestia aryabhattai. The sequence goes on along the minus strand of NZ_JAMBOQ010000004.1, from coordinate 332,316 downwards.
GTTCGGAAGTTTAGAATCTACAAAAACAGCATAGGCATGCTTATTTTCTTTGCCATATTCATAATCCGCTTCCCCGTCTTTTTCAGGATGCGTTTGCTCCATGGCCTCTATTTGAGAGTAATCGTTCCGCGATGTTTTTTGAGAAGACCCTTGCACCATTCCCATTGCTTGATCTCCATCGTCGCCTTCACGTACACCATCGCCTAGCATATCTGTTTTTGAACCTTGATCCATATCAAACTGCAGAAAACTTTGCGTCGCTTCGCTTGTCTCTCGATGCCACATTTCCATTTTCTCTTCGTGAATGTCTTCATCTCCGTCTTTTTCATGCTCTAAAATGTCATCGTTCACTAATGAATCTTTGCGTTTTAAATCTTCAAATGTTAAACCTTCTTCTAACTGATCATACTGGAGTTCAGCCAAGAAGAAATAGGTATTAAGCATATCTTTTTCAATAATATCATCGAAAACATCTACGAGTTCAAGACAGATGCGCGATACGTCTTTTGTTGTTTTAGCTTCATATACATTTGTTAGCTGTCTGCGAATAAAAGGCATCGCTAAGTTAATCGATTCACTCATTGAAGGAATTTCTTCAAACGGATTTTCAGTCGTCAATAGCAAATAGATGCCGTTAAAAAGTGCATCCGTATACACGCTTTTTGTTAAATTCGCACTCATTTGTGTAGCGAAATATTTTCTGTAGAGCTGTCTTCTTACTGCGAAGGCTTTTTTTGTTCCAGGACGTTCACGTTTGCATAATTCTTCTAAGCGAATATCTTCAAACAGCATAAAAAACTGCTTAGCTAAGCTAGGTACAGACGTTTTATTTATTTTCTTTAAATATGAACTAATCTCTTTAAAGTTTGAATGCTTATAGCTTCCGATGCTTCTTAAAAAAACATCACTTTTTAAGCCGTACACTTTGTCTTCTTCTGGACGATTATCCCAAAAGTGACTGAGATAAATAATACCGTGTACAGGGTCATAGTAAGAAGAAACGCGATACTCTACTTCAATTTCATCATTTTTTGTTAATGTTTTCGTTAAATCTGCAAGCTCCATATAGAGAAAGGAATCTACATTTTTGTCGTTAAATTTAATAAATCGCATAGCGCCACTCCTTACTCAAATAATGTTTCAGCAATATTTTGAATGGCGGCTTTTTCCCTTTCATCTTCTAGCTTTTCAATAATACCGCGTTTAATCGCGCGAAGAGGCGGCATATAAAGAGCTAAATCACACGTATCAATAAGCGCACGAATAGACGCAGCTTCTTCTGATACATGGCCGCTTTGAACTTGAGTAATTAAATCTGCAGAGAGCGTGACCAATTTATCAATTAATTTTTCGTCTTTCAACTGAGACTGAGACATCAAAACTTGTTTTAAGCTGCCCCCTTGAATATATGGCACTTCAATGACAACAAAACGATTTTTTAACGCTTCGTTTAATGGAACAGTCCCAACATACCCTTCGTTAATAGCCGCTACTACGCCGAACGTTTGCTGACCGCGCACTACATCTCCAGTGAATGGGTTAGTAATCATTTTCCGGTAATCAAGTACCCCGTTTAAAATAGGAAGCGTTTCAGGTTTAGCCATGTTAATTTCATCAATATATAATAAATGGCCTTTTTTCATTGCCTGAATAACAGGTCCTTCTACAAACTCGATACCTGTTTTACCTTCTTGTTCAGAAATTGTTTTAAAGCCAAGCAGCGCTTCTGCATCTAAATCAACCGAGCAGTTAACGCTATGCATAGGCTGAGAAAATAAATGCGACAGCGTTTCAGCAAGCTTTGTTTTACCTGAACCTGTAGGCCCTTTTAAAAGTACGTTTTTCCCTAGTGACAAGGCAATAATGGCATCTTCTAAAATATCTGCTTCTTCTGCTGTATAGCCGCCTTTTCCGATTAATAGCTGATCAGCATGGGACAGATTTTCATATTTACGATTCGCTAAGAGCGAAAGAACCTCTTTTGGTAATGATAATTGTGATAATTGAATTGACATAACAAAAAATCCTTTCTTTCTGCATACTTTCTATAGTTTACTAAAAAACACTCTTCTTCTCAAAGAATTGCTTTACCTACGCGTTTTTCTAAGGTTTCCGATAGAAAAATCGCAGTCTTTAAACATATATTCAGTAAAAAAAGTAGGTTATTCACCTACTTTTTTACGATTTTATAGTTTTTATGATTAACGACCGTTTTCATGGATTCGCCAGTTTCAGCATCTTTCCCAAAATCTACGATAACCGAATTGTCTCGCACTACCATAACAATTCCTTTAAATCCTTTATAGTCGCCTTTTTTAGGCTGAATAGTATCGCCAACTTTAGCTGCTTTGACTTTAGGTGCTTGTTCTTCTGTACCTTGTGTATTTTCTACGTCCATCATGACCCCACCTTTTCCAATTTACCGTGTTTTTTATAAGTGAAAACACAATTTAAATTACTTTTTGTTGAAAATACTTAGTTTATTTTCCCACAATCATCCATGGTTAAACACTATGTGTTTGTCCATTTTTATTTTGCAAACAAACGCTGTATTTTTTATTATGTATGTAGCTGTTTTTTGTAAGAGCACATCCTTGTTCTATCATAACATTTTCTGTTTCCTTCGAACACCAATTACCCTTTAGTTTTTTAAAAAAATGACAAAATAAACGGAATTATGTCGAATTTCATATGCTTTTCTTTTTAGTGTGATAAGCTATATATCGTATTTTAAGCATCTTTTATCTATTACATACGATTTTTGATAAAAAAACCGAAACTTTTATCCATAAATTGCGTTGATTAAATGAAAGGGGGAGAAAATGGCACAACAGCATAACTTTGAACACATTTATAAACAGCATATGCATGATTTGCTGCGCTACCTTCTCTCTCTTACTCGCAGAAAAGAATCAGCGGAAGATTTAATGCAGGAGACCTTTTACCGGGCACTTTTACACTTAGAAACATATAAAGGCGAGGAAGTGAAGCCTTGGCTGTTCAAAATTGCTTATCACGCCTTTATTGACTGGTATCGAAAAGAAAAAAAACGCCCTACTGTCGAAATAGAAGAATGGCACTTTACTCCTCAGCCGAGTGCTGAAGAACAAGTGATGATTCAAAGTGAAATCGACAGCTGGCTTTCTGATGTATCTGCTTTGCCTCCGGCTAAGCAGAATATTGTACTGTTACGAGATTATCATGGCTTCACATATGAAGAGATTGCAGAAATGACTGGCTTTACTCTGTCAAAAGTGAAAATGGACTTGTATCGTGGTCGTCAACAATTGAAAAAAAGAAAGGAAGAGGACGGATGAGCTGTCAAGATATGAAGCATCAATGGGAAAAATATAAAAACGGCACTTTGACAGACAAAGAAGCAGAAGCACTTGAAGAACATACGGAAAATTGTGAAGCATGCTCAGCTCATTTAGAGCACTTGCTAACCGAAGATGAACCGTTATCGTCAACTCCATCAACTACTCCGCTAAGTGACGATACGATATTGGATAATAAAAAAGTTAAAAAGTCCATTTATATTGCCAAATGGAAGCAGCGCCTTTCAAATGTGACAACTGTCATTAGCTCTGTGGTTCTGCTATGGATTATCGGCAGCTTTTTATCTATTGTATACTATCATCAATCAAAAACCGAATACATAAACAGCGTGAATCAAGCGGCTATAGAATCTGCTTTTCCGAACGTTCATATACGTGAAACCACTTCTGATACACAGTCCTTTTTCCGAATGCAGTCGCAAATGGAAGCTTATAAGCAAATTGGACGTGAAGAGCAGGCCATTGGGACGTTTACATTTCATCAGCTGTTTGATAAAACAAGCGGTGTAGAAAAAGAATTTTCTGGCGGTAAATACGACCTTAACCTTTCCTTTGTCTATCCTGATCCAAAAAAACTAAAGCAGCATGCACAAGAGTATAAGGAATGGTCGAATGAAACATGGAAAGCATTAGAAAATCTACCAAAAGGAACGGTAAGCGAAGTAGCTATTTCTTTTGATGATACGTATTCGCTAAAAGAAGTTCAGCAAAAAATGAACGCCATCGACAGTCGTGATTTTTCTACCTCTTGGTACGCGCTTAATACAGGCCACGAGCAAAAAACAAGCACAAAAGATGAGCCATTAATTGACTTAACATCAACATTTGGCTTTCCAGAGTTTTTAGACTTACCTTACGATCACAAAGGAAATCAAACGCACTCTATTAGCAAGTCGAACGTTTTAAATATGATGAAACTATTAGCCGATAATGAAGAAACGGTCCAAAAAGTTCGTCAGCTAGACCATTCCGATTTGTTACTAAAGCAGCGATATTCTTATGTAAAAAAACATGGAGTCGGTGTGTACGGCGTTGTGATTACAGGACCTACAAAAAAGCTTCTGAAATTAAAAAATGATCCGTCTATCACATATGCGTCACTTGGAGATGTAGAGCTATGGAATTGGTTCAACCGCCCTTCATCCGGTACGTTAATGAATCAGTAACAAGCACTTGAAAACAAGTGCTTGTTTTTTATTCATTCGTTAATTCTTCAAACCTTTCTACCGCTTCGCTTTTATCAAATGAACTAAACCATCGATAATCTTGGTCATCTAAAATACGATAGTGCTGACTAATCATATTTTGCTGCAGACGAAAAGAACCTTCTTTTTGAATCTCTTTCCACCATACTCTTCCCCCGAGCGTTTTATCTTTTGGAGAAGATACGCCGTTATGAGCAATGATTTCTACTACTTCTAAAGGGACGTCTCCTAAAACTGATTGAAGGATTTCACTGTCACGAAACAAACCGCATACTGCAACAGTGGTCGTCCACCCTGCTTCCGTTCGTCCTTTTTCAATTTGAACCAATGTTTTTTTTGAAATACCAATGACTTCAGCCATTCTGTCTTGTGAATAGTTTCTTTCTAAACGAATTAATCGTATTTTATCCGATACTGATTTAATCACTTCTTGTTTATTCATTTTTACAGCCCTTTCTATACACGTGCCTGTCTTTAGTGTAATATTACACCTAATCAAAGAAGAGTTTCAAGCGTTTCCCTTCGTTACAAGACGGGGAAATATACAGAAATGTTCTTTGTACAATAAAACAATTAAAAGGAGTTGAGAGTATGTATATCATTGTATGGGCCATGCTTGTGCTATACGCCTTGCTGCTAGCTCCGGGAGCAAGCGCCGCTGATGATTTGCTGTTTAAAAAACTTATCACAGGAAATTTTCAACAGGTAGATCCGCTCGTTGTTACGGCATTCTCTTTTTTAGGACTTTTCCCAGTATTGTTCATGATAATGATCTGTAAAAAAGATACATACAAACTGCCTGGATGGCCATTTTCTCTTCTATCATTTGCGCTTGGAGCTTTTTCTCTTTTGTTCTATTCTCATTGGAAAGGACAAAAAGTTCGGACTCGCTCGCGTATTCCTTTACGTTTCATTGCCATCATTTCTTCTCGTCTATGGATTGGACTATACTTAGCACTCACGATTGCGGGTTGACTGTCTATGGGTTCAACCAAAGCTTATCAAGAAGCTTTTATCCAGTCACAGCTTGTTAGCGTGATGACCGCTGATTTTTTTGTTTTAACGTGGCTTTCTTACTCCGTTATGACAAAAGAAAAGATAGCGTCCCGGCCTTATCTGTTTTTATGTTTCATTCCAGTTGCGGGCCCTTTTCTTATTTTGTTACTGCTTCACCGCCAGCATGATAGAGAAATAAAATTTTAAATAAAAGTCTTGCGTTCCAGTCATTATTCCGTTATAATCATTTCTTGTACGATGAAAGTTGATTAATTAGAAAACATTTATATATCGGCATTTTATTTACATTTGTTATACATACCTGCGCTGTGCGTATACTCATGTTGTCTTAAACCTTTGAGTGTTATAAGGGAGCTCAAAATTTAGCTGCAGATAGCACGCCCTTCTTGGGACGCTAAACCCGGCTATGAGGGCACCCACCTAGTAGATCTGGGTATTTAAGACACTTAGGGTTACGGCAGTGCGGGCTTATTTTTTAGTTAGCTGTAGCTAGCTTTTTTTATTTTTAAATTTAACAGTTTACATAATAATTTTATTGTTAACTTATATTTTTTTAGACATGTATGTTTTATTTATCTTCGATTGAGGAACATAAAAAGTAATAAAGGAGATGGATAAAATGAATGAACAAAAAATTGCTAAAAAAGTAAATGAAGTATTAGAAGGAAATCGTGTAGGAACATTAGCCACAGTTGTAAACAACAAACCCCACTCTCGCTATATGACATTCTTTAGCGATGAAGATGGTATCGCTCTTTACACACCAACAAATATCAATACACATAAAGCAGAAGAAATCGAAGCCAATCCGAACGTACACGTACTATTGGGCTACAGCGGCGAAGGATATGGCGATCAATACTTAGAATTATCTGGTACAGCTGTTCTTCGTACCGGTGATCAGTTAAAAGGACGTATATGGAACGATCATATGAAAGAGTGGTTTGACGGTCCAAATGACCCTGAGTATGTTGTTCTTGAAATTACGCCGAACGAAATTCGCTTTATGAATGAAGGCGAAGAAACTCCTCAAACTGTTCAGCTATAATAAAAAAGCGCACATTGTGCGCTTTTTTTATTTTCCTAACGCTTCTTTTAATTGAGCTGCTTTTTCTTTTGGAGACGCAGCTAAGCTAATCGCCGTAATAATAGAAACGCCATCTGCACCTGCTTCTACTACTTGTTTGGCATTTTCAGGCGTGATACCACCGATTCCTACAATTGGAAAGTCAATATTCTGGTTTCGCACTTCTTCAATTAATTTCGTACCTTGCACTGCTTTTGCGTCTTTTTTTGTGGAAGTAGGAAAAACAGGTCCCATTCCTACATAATCCGCTCCGTCTTTCATCGCCTGCTTCAGCTCTTGTACATTATGAACAGAGACGCCCACAATTCCTTTTCCTATTTTCTCTCGAACAACGTGAGCTTTTTCGTCTTCTTGTCCAATATGAACGCCATCTGCTTGTATGCGAATCGCTAAGTCAAGATCATCATTTACAACAAAAGGAACGTTGTGCTGGTGACAAATTTGCTGCAGTTCTTTCGCCAGCTGATATTTCGCTTCCCCCGTTAGCGCACCTTCGCCTTTTTCGCGAAATTGAAACACGGTAATGCCGCCTTCAATTGCTTCTTTCAACACTTCTCGCGGATCTTTTGTACAGTTATTGCTGCCCATTATAAAATAAACTTGCAGCAGCTTTTTAATTTCTTCGTTTGTCATTTTCCGGCTCCTTTTAACGTTGATGTACTCTTGCATATGATTCAATATCCTGCCCAGATAAAAGATGAAGCTGATTTAACAGCTCAATTTGGAAGCTTCCCGGCCCTTCTTCACCTTTTTTCACTGCGGCGATTTCACCTGCCACTCCGTAAAAACTTAAAGCAGCAACGCTTGCCTCGACATATTCTTTCTCTACAGCGGCGAAAGCTCCTATAATTGATGTCAGCAGACATCCAGTACCCGTCACTCTCGTAAATAACGGGTGACCGTTGTCTACTGTATACGTTGTATTTCCATCCGTGATTACATCTTGTTTACCCGTGATAACAATCACTGTATCTAATTTGTTCGCTGCTTTCTCAGCAAGTTCAATGACATCTCCTTGGCCTTCTAATGAATCAACGCCTTTAATGAGCCATGACTCGCCTACTACATTTGCAACTTCAGCAGCGTTACCACGAATAACTGCGATATTTAATTCTTCTACAAGCTGACGTGCCACTTCTGTACGAAACGGTGTCGCTCCAGCTCCTACAGGATCAAAAATAACCGGCACGCCATTTTCATTTGCTGATTTCCCAGCTATTCTCATTGCTTCCACTTCTCGAGCCGTCAGTGTACCCATATTTAAGACAAGCGCTCCGGCGATTCGTGCCATGTCAGCCACTTCTTCCTTCGCATAAGCCATAACAGGTGAAGCTCCTAGTGCAAGCAGTCCATTTGCTGTAAAATTGGTTACCACAACATTCGTAATATTATGAACAAGCGGACTTGTATCTCTTACTTTTTCTAATTGAGCTGAAATTTTACTAATATCCATGTTCTCTCACTCTTTTCATTTAGTTTTAACCCTGCAAAAAAAGACAAAAAAGCACCTTGCATGCGCAAAGTGCTTTGGTATGTACTCACATTCCCTGCGCTGGCATTATCCAACAGGTTCAAATGGTCAACAGGCGTCCCTGTACTCTCAGCCTGCCCCGCGCAAGCTCCCATACTATTCTTGTTACGTTTAAAGTTTACTATTAACCTTTTTTATTTGCAACCATTTCACTGTTTTGCCGATTAAATAAAGCTTCGCTATAGGCTGAGTAGCGTTGTAAATCTTACACCTTTACTAAAAGAATAATCAAAAGACCTCCCATAAGCTACTAGAGGTCTTCTATTTTAAGAATTCTATCATTTTTTTCCTTCTCGTTATTTCTCTTGAACCGCCTGATTTCTCACAGCTGTTTTTCGGTCCTTCCCTGCTCTTAAAGATAAAAGAAAACAAAGCAGCAGAACAAGTGCAGCTGATACGTATGGATAATTAATGTTTATATCAAAGAGAAAGCCTGCTACAACGGGTCCAATAATATTCCCAAGACTTGTATAAGCAGAATTTAGTCCGGCTACATACCCTTGGTCGTCTTGTGCCATCATCGACATTTGCGTGCTGATTGCGGGACGTAAAATATCTGTTGCTAAAAAGACGATAAATGTCACAACAATAATAAGCCAGTATGTGTGCACAAATAGCGTAAGTAAAATAAAAAGTCCCGTCATCATCAAGCAAAACGAAATTACTCTTTTTTCACCGAACTTATTTAAAATCCAGCCAAAAATCGTAACCTGCACCACAGCCCCTGCAATAGAGCCAAATGTAATGACAAACGCAATATCTTTTGGTGTAAAGCTAAATTTATGATCAACAAATAGTGAAAAGATCGTTTCATAATTGGATAATCCAAACGATGTCACAAAAACGATAATTAAACTTAAAAAATAAGGTTCTTTATAGGAATTCATAAGCTGCAGTAGCAGCCGATCTTCTTTTGGATTCTCTTTATTTGAAACAGCAGGATTTTGTACAGGACGGGACTCCGGCAAAACAAACAGCGTAATCACTGCAGCCAAGCCTCCTGCTACTGCGGCCATATAAAACGGTACGCGCATGCCGTATTCAGCTAAAAAGCCTCCGATACCTGGCCCAATAATAAATCCTGTTGTAATCGCCGCCGTCACATAGCCCATTCCTTTAGCGCGTTCTTTAGCAGACGTCACGTCTGCTGTATAGGCCATAACAGCAGGCATAATAAGCGCGGCCCCGACCCCGCCTAACATTCTGGATACAAATAATAAAAGAGGGGTACTCACTGAACCAAAGAACCATTCAGACAGGGCAAAAACAATCATTCCCGCTACAATAATTTTCTTTCTCCCTAACGAATCTGATAACCGGCCCGCTAAAGGTGAAAACAGAAATTGAGTTAACGAAAACACCGCTACTAAAAGCCCCATCACGCTGCCATTGATATGAAGCTCTGTCATATATGTTGGCATAATTGGGATAACGAGACCGATTCCCGTAAAGATAATAAAAATATTTAGCATAAGCAGCAAAATCGCCGCTCGATTTCTTAACAATAATGACATATAAACCTCCTGATTACAAAAATACTGAACGTTCGGTCTATAAAAATACAAAATAATGAGGGATTACTCATTACCGCAATAAGCATCCCCGACTATTTAAGAAGACCTTGCTATAATTCCGTTTAAAAATACATCGATTGCTGAATGGTAAAGCTGCAGGGCATTTTCCGTGCTCGTTTTTCGAGACATGCGGCTCATCCCCACAAACAGCCCTTCTAAAACCACTGCAAGCTGTTCTGCATTTTTATGAGAAAACTCACCTTCATCAATGCCTTTTTGCAAAAGTTCGCGGTTAAACTCCACGTGTCGTTTCACCATCTCATCAATTCGCTCTTCGATATCGCTACCCTTTTCCTCGTTGTTAAAAAACTCATCGGCAGCTTTCGTAAGAGGATGATTCAAATCATCTAAAATGATTTGCTCCGCAATTCCAAAAAGCTTATCTCTTGTTGTTTTGTAAAGAGCCTCTCTTTCTTTCCAGTTTCTTTCCCACTCGAGATCCCATTCGTCTATTAAATAGAGAAAAAGTCCTTCTTTACTTTTAAAGTGATAATAAATATTCCCTTTACTGCTTCCCGTAGCTTCTACAATTTCCTCAATAGACGTAGCTTTATAGCCTTTTTGGGAAAACAATGCTTTAGCGGCATCTGCCACTTTTCTTTTTGTTTGTTCACTTTGAAGCTTTTTTTTATTCAAGCTATTTCCACCGCCCCGCACATTTATTATTTATACTGAACATTCGTTTTGTATTATCTGACACCTATACTACATAGGAAAAACCTTTTTGTCTAGTGAGAAAACCGAGTTTATACCTTTTTTATATGAATCATGACAAAACAAAAAAACAAAGCCTTTTAAAAAGGCTTTTAATCATTCAGTTCTTTTGTCATAAATACACTGTATGGATCTTCTTTGTAGGTAGAAAACGGTTCGCATTGGTAAAATCCAAAACTGGCGTATAGCTTTCTAGCCGGTTCAAAAGCGGGTGCGGATCCTGTTTCTAAGCTTAAGCGTCGGTACCCTCGTTTTTGTGCTTCATTTATTATGTACTGCAGCAGCTCTCTAGCAATTCCTTTCCGCAAATGGGCGGTGGCTGTTCGCATCGATTTAATTTCTCCGTGGTGCTCATCTAGCTCTTTTATAGCCCCGCACCCTGCTAGCTGACTTCCTTCCCACACGCTCCAAAACGTAATATCATGTTGTTTTAAGCTTTCAATATCTAGAGCATGAATACTTTCAGGGGGCGAATGTAAGTTCATTCCTTGAAGGTGAGAACTTACTAATTCAATAACTTCATTGTTCGTTAAATGGTCTCTTTTTATTTTAATCATCTTCTCTTCCTTCCTCCTACCATGGGGATATCAGCTACAAACCGACTTATGAATAAATTCACTGTCGACCTTCAAAAATCCTTTTATACACTCTCTTCTTTTTCTCCACTTATTAAAACCGACTTTGCCAAGCAGGTGTTTCATACATTGTTAAACGGAGGTGAAATTCGTTGAAGAAAGTTTTATTTTGTCTTGTCCCTCTTTTGTTTTTATTATCCGCCTGCTTTAGTGATCCTGTTCAAGATGATTTAATCGACTATAACAATCAAGATTTAAAAAAAGCCGCTCAGCTTGAAAAAGAAGCGATTGACGCATACGATTCTGTTACAGGCGCTAACTACACAAGTGACGCTGTTATGTACGATACGATGACGAGTGAAGTCATTCCTACCTATCGTAAATTTGTTGACGAACTGGAAAACATCGATGTAGAAACCGACGATCTTCGAAAGGTTCATGAAGGCTATATAAAGGCTGCCAATACCCAGTATAATGCTTTTATTAAAATCGTCAGCGCTTTAGAAAAGCAGGACCGCAACCTTATTGCTGAGGCAAACGCTATGCTTGATGAAGCCCGAAAAGGCATACGCGATTACAATGCAGCTATTAAAAAGCTGGCTAAAGAACATGATGTAAAAATTGAAGAACCAAAACCACAGCCGGAAAACAGCCTATAGTTTTGATGCAAAAAGAAGGTCTCTAAAAATAGTAAGAGACCTTCTTTCGTATGGTGTTTCAGTTTCTGCACGTTCGATAAATGAAGAAGAATATTAAGAAATATTGCTTAAAGACGCATAATAAGAGGCAATAATTTCTTCATCTGAATGCGGAATTTCGTTTCCTTTTACAAGCTGAGCGCCGTTAATACAGCCGCTTGTAAGTAAAATAATATCATTCGGCTTTCCTAAAGAAAGCGACTTTAATACTCCTTCTGTTCGAGTAGGGGCGCGGTGAATATTACTTGCGCTCGGATTTGAAAAACCCGTTATCACTTGATCTACGATTACGTTCGGATCATGATGACCTGGATGATCAACCGTTACTATAATTTCATCAGCTTTCCCTTCAATGGTGCGTGCCATTTTAGGCATTTTATTAAAATCTCGAATGCCTATCCCTGCAATCATAACAATCAGCTGGTTATAATCCAACTTTTTTACTTCTTCTACTAAACGAGTAAGGGCCACAGGCGTATGGGCATAGTCTAAAATCACTTTTTGGTTATTTGGACCTTCTATCACTTGAAAGCGCCCTTCTGGACTTTCCAATTGAGGAAGTACGCTAATAATATCTTCAATGTGATATTCAAAGTGGAGAGCTGTACCGACGGCCGCTAACACGTTAGCAATGTTGTAATCACCATATACAGGCACTACTACTTTGTATGACTGTCCTTTATAGAGTAAATCAAAGAAAGATCCTCCTTCTTTAACGATAATGTTTTTTGCTTGCAGAGTTGCTTCCGCATTATTTAATAAACTATACGTGACTTTAGGTCCTTCAAATACCCTACTTAAGTCTTTCCCCATGTCCTGATCATCTATATTAATAACGGCATGTTTTGCCTGTTGAAATAATTTCATCTTGCATTTTTTATAGTGCTCAAACGTTTTATGATACTCTAAATGCTCTTCTGATAAGTTTGTGTGAATGGCTACATCAAAATAAATATTTTCTACTCGCTGCTGATCAATAGCAATTGAAGATACTTCCATCACTGCCGCTTCATCACCTCTTGTATACAAATCATAAAAAATTTTATGCAAGTCTACCGATTCAGGCGTTGTAGGCGTACTTTTTTTATAAACTAACTTCTGCTTTGATGACCAAATGCCGGTCGTTCCAATCGACCCTGTTGGCAATTTTAAAAGAGTTAAAAGCGACCTTACGTAAGCTGCTACGGTTGTTTTACCATTTGTACCGGTAACGCCAATTGTCTCAATTTTTTCATCCGTATAATCAAAATACATTTTAGAAAAAGAAGCCATTACTTTGCGAACGTCGTCAACAGTTAAAAACGTACAGTGAGAATACTGGGTGCTCAAAAGACGAAGCTTCTCAACGCTTGTCCCAAAGACTGCTACGGCTCCTCTAGCTATAGCTTCTTTAATATATTGATGTCCATCTTCATTTTCACCTTTTATACTAAAAAATACTGATCCGTCGTGAACCTGCTTTGAATGATATGTTAGATGGGTGATCGTTTGAGATGCAGGCCCAAAAATATTTTTAATTGATAAGTTCGTTAATGTATCAAAGTGGATGTTCATAGCTATTCCTCACAGTATATAAATTTTATTTTTAATATGTTCTAAAATCCTTTAAATACTCTTTGAAGGATATTTTTTCTTTACTTCCATTTATAAAGAATTTTCTCCAATTCAATCTTTTTATTCTGCTTTCATGTGTAGAACGAAAATGAAGAAAAGACGGATCACTATTTTTTAAAACTAAAAGCATGTAAAATATGGATGAACTACGTGTCATCTATCGTATCAGCAGCAAAAGCCAAGTATTGTAGTAAAACATTCCCCCTAAACGTGCAAAACGAAACCATTCTTTAAAATAAAGCAATTTTATAGAGGTAAGTTGGATCATGCTGATGCAAATACTGGAATGTGACGTAAGAGAAATTACTTTACTAATCAGTCCCTCCCTTTGCAAAATAACAAAGAAAACATCATAATAAAAGATGCGCATAACAGCGTAAATGAACCTGCTTTGAAAGGATGGACTACAGCAAATGACGCGTTCTCTTTTAGCAATTGAACCACTTCCTCTTTTATTTTATCAACAGCCTACACTTGAATTAGCTCAGTCGCTGTTAGGATGTCTTCTTGTTCACGAAACGGCAGAAGGAACTGCATCTGGTTTTATTGTAGAAACAGAGGCTTATAAAGGGCCTTTCGACCGAGCAGCTCATAGTTTTAACAACCGGCGCACAAAAAGAACGGAAGTAATGTTCGGCCCTCCTGGTCATGCCTATACGCATACGATGCATACGCATTGTTTACTCAATGTTGTAAGCAGCAATATTGATTATCCAGAAGGCGTCCTCATTCGAGCTATTGAGCCATTTAGCGGCAAAGATTTGATGAAAACTAGACGTCGAGGGATGGAAAACGAAATAAATTGGACAAATGGTCCTGGGAAACTAACAAAAGCACTGGGAGTTTCAATGGATTTGTACGGTCATGATTTAACCAGCCCTCCTCTTTATATTGCTCGTGGCTTCACTCCTTCAGCGATTTCCGCCGGACCTCGCGTTGGCATTGATAATTCTGGTGAAGCCAAGGATTACCCTTGGCGCTTTTGGGTTACCAATCACCCGTTTGTATCGAAATTCAGGTGAACGATATACTAATTGAAGTATTGATGCACACAAAAGAAGCACCTCTTTTTTAGAGATGCTTCTTTTGCTTTACGCCCACCACATTTGTGACGGAGTTTCTTCAATTAATACACTTTGTAAGTTCGTAACCGCGCGTTTAAATCCTTCTTCAATAGACATGATTGGGTCTTCATGTTCAATGCTGACTACATAATCGTATCCGTATGTGCGAAGTGCACTCATCATATCGGACCACTCTTTTACGTCATGTCCGCATCCTACCGATCTAAATGTCCACGCACGCGTTTGGACTTCTCCGTATGGCTGCATATCCGTCAGGCCATACATATTAATATTATCTTGGTCCAAGTACGTATCCTTTGCATGGAAATGATGAATCGCATTTTCTTTTGCTAAAATTTTAATAGCTCCTACCGGATCAATTCCTTGCCACCATAAATGACTTGGATCAAGGTTAGCGCCAATCGCTGGACTTGTTTTTTCGCGAAGCTTTAGTAGCGTGTACGGAGTATGAACTAAAAATCCACCGTGAAGTTCTAAACCAATTTTCACATTATGCTTCTCCGCTAGTTCTCCAATTTCTTTCCAATAAGGAACAAGCTTGTTTTCCCACTGCCAATTCAATACATCTCCATATTCATTAGGCCAAGGTGTAACAGGCCAGTTTGGATACTTAGCTTCTTCGTGATCTCCAGCTGTTCCAGAGAAGCAGTTAACCACTGGAACATCTACTAATGATGCTAGTTGGATAGTCTTGCGAAGCGTTTCGTCAGATTCTTTGGCAAAACTTGTTTCAGGTGAAATAGGATTGCCGTGGCAGCTAAACGCGCTGATTGTAAGCCCGCGGTCTTTTACCTGCTTCATATATGCTTCTCTTTTTCCTTCATCTTCAAGCAGCTCATCTAGCGGACAATGACTGTTTCCCGGATAGCCGCCCGTTCCGATTTCAACAGCATGAAGACCTGCTGCTTTTACTTTATCTAACATCTCTTCAAAAGAAAGATCCGCAAATAAGACCGTGAATACTCCAAGTTTCATTTTAGTTTCCCCCTGTGCGATATATTTCGTCAATAATGGCTGAGACCTGAAGCGCTTCTTGTGGCTTTACCACTAATTCAGCATTTCCTTTACACGCTTCAACGAAATTTTTAGCCTGACTTAAGCTGTAATCATCTTCTCCATCTATCCAAGGTGACGTACTGTTCATGAGCATACCGTTTTTAGACGTGTATAGTTCAAACGGAAACACGCTTAAACCGCCCTCTATCCCTGATATACTTACGTGCTCTTCATCATCTTCGATATTAGCAGCCCAAGAAGTTTCTAAAAGAAGGGACGCCCCATTTTTAAATTTAATATAGGCCGTTACATGATCATCCACGCTGAATGTTTCATGATCAAATGCTCCCCATTGATTTAGTTGATTCGGCGTTTTACTCAGTTCATTATATGTGCTTCCAAGTACTTCAGTATGCATTGGATTTCCCATTAGCCAAAGCGTTAAATCAAGCAAATGGCAGCCGTAATCAATTAAACTGCCTCCGCCTTGAAGATCTTTGTTCGTAAATACGCCCCAACCGGGAACTTTTCGTCGACGCATCGCTCTGACACGTGCAACTAGAGGTCGTCCTACCTCTGTCATCATTTTTTTCGCCGCCTGCGCTTCTTTCATGAACCGGTAATGATACGCAATCGCTAACTGCTTACCCGATTCTCTAGCAGCAGCAAGCATTTCTTCACCTTGCTGTTTAGACATCGCCATTGGCTTTTCACATAGGACGTGAACGCCTGCTTTTAGCGCTTCTACTGCAAACTCGGCGTGAAATTTATTCGGTGTACAAATACATACAGCATCCACTTCTTTAAACATATCTTTATAATCGACAAATACGTGAGGGATGTTATGCTCATTGGCTACCTCTGTGGCTCTTTCACTATTAATATCGCTAAGCCCCCAAATCACACATTCATCACCTAGTTGTTTGAATGCTGGGATATGTCTGCTTACAGCAATCCCTCCTGCTCCGATTATGCCAATTCTCACGTTTTTCACCTCTTACACGCGCGTAATTTGTTTCGTTTGACTTGATTTTAAAGCTGCTAAAATAACAGCAAGTGATTTTAACCCTTCTTCACCAGGAACAGGAGATTCTTTATCTTCTGCAACTGCATCTACAAATTGTTCAATGACGTGAGAATTGCTTTGTCCGCCTTCATCGTTTGACTGAATTTTTCCTAATTCATAGTTCACCACTTCACCTGTTGCATATTGTGCAACTAATGAATACTTCGGATCGTCCTCTAAACGAAGAATCCCTTTCTCGCCGTAAACAATCGTGGAGTTATCTTCTTTTCCATTGTAAGCCCAGCTTGCCGCAAGCGTCCCGATAATTCCGCTTTCCGTTTTTAATACGCACACAGCATTGTCGTCTACGTTTGCAAAGTCTTTTGCATTGCTTTCCACAAATGCACCAACTTCTACAATTTCTTCACCCAATATGTAGCGAAGCATATCGGTTTTATGAACACCTAAATCTCCCATAGCACCAATAAATGCTTCGTCTTTTTTGAAGAACCAGCTTTCTTTTCCGTCCACGCTCCAACCTTCCGGACCACCGTGGCCAAAAGCCGTACGAAAACTATAAATTTTACCGATTTCCCCTTTTTCAATAAGTTCACGAGCTTTTTGATGGGAAGCTACAAAGCGCTGATTATGTCCGATCATTAGTTTTTTACCGTTTGTTTTTGCTGCTTCAATCATCGCTTTCGCTTCTTCTTCTGATGTTGCCATCGGCTTTTCACACAGGACATGAACTCCGCTGTTTAAAGCTGCAACCGAAATAGGCGCATGAAGATAATTGGGCGTACATACGCTCACTGCTTCCACTGTACCGCTTGCTAAAAGTTCTTCATAGTTTGTGTAAGCTTTTACACCGTACTGCTGTGCTACGCTGTTTGCACGTTCGGCGTTTATATCGCAAACGGCTACTAATTCTACTTGTTCATTCATCTTATATTCTGGTAAATGGCGGTGTTGCGCAATGCTTCCACACCCAATAACCCCAATTTTTACTTTTGTCATCTTTCCTATCCCCTTTGCTTAAGCATTATTAATTAGTTTTTAACAGCGATTGATTCAAGCGGTTGCGCATTACCGTAAACAGGACGTTTTCTCTCTGCTGGCTTCGCCCATTTAATAGCATTCATAAGGACACGCTGAATGTCTTTGTTGTGATATGTTGGATATGTTTCATGTCCAGGCCTGAAATAAAATATTTTTCCATTTCCGCGTTTGTACGTACAACCGCTTCTGAAAATTTCTCCGCCTTCAAACCAGCTCGTAAAAATCAGTTCATCAGGTGCTGGAATATCAAAGTGCTCTCCGTACATTTCTTCGCGCTCAAGCTCGATGAATTCACCAATACCTTCCACAATCGGATGGCTTGGTTCTACTACCCATAAGCGCTCTTTTTCATCCGCTTCACGCCATTTTAAGTCGCAGCTTGTGCCCATTAACGTCTTGAAAATCTTAGAAAAGTGACCTGAGTGTAAGACAATAAGCCCCATACCGTCTAGTACGCGCTGCTTTACTTTCTCAACGATGTCATCTTTTACTTCGTCATGTGCTAAATGTCCCCACCACACTAAAACATCCGTTTGATTTAATACTTCATCAGTCAAGCCATGTTCTTCTTCGTCTAATGTTGCAGTGTGCGTACGAAATCCTCCTTCTTCTAAGAAAGAAGCGATGGCCCCGTGAATGCCTTCAGAGTAAATTTCTCTTACAACCGGATTTTTCTTTTCATGACGATTTTCATTCCATACTGTAACATTAATCATTTTCATATCCCCTTTTTTGTAAATGCTAATTTATATCCCCTTTTTTTATGAATACTAAACTTTGGTTAACCGGTTAACTTACTGTGGTTCACCAGTGCTTAGCAGTTGAATCTCGAATAATAAGTTCAACCGATAATTTTACATGCTGCAGCGTGCTGAAACGGTGTTCAATTGCTTGAATAACAGACGTTGCGGCTACTACTCCTTTGTTAAATACATCTTGACGAATTGTTGTTAGACTTGGAGATGAATAGCTACTAAACGTTATGTCATCAAACCCTACGATTGAGTAGTCCTGCGGAATTCTTTTTCCCTTTTCTTGCAGTGCTTTCATAATTCCAAGCGCCAGCGTATCAGAGGATGCAAAAACCGCCCGAATATCCTTATGATCTTGCAGCAGTTTGTTTCCTAAATTGTAGCCGTTATCAAATGAGCTTTCGTTCGCTTCAAAAACAAACGTCTTTGATGGTGTAATGCCCGCTTCTTTTAATGCTTTCTCGTAGCCTATATACCTCTTCTTATCCACTGGACTATTGACGAGGTGATGGGCGATAAAGGCAATTTCTTGGTGCCCCAAACCCACTAAATGTTTTGTAGCTAGATATCCTCCATACTCATCGTCTACAGAAATATGATGATAATCACGTTCGTACTTTTCGTATGTATCTACTAGCACAATCGGATTCGATAACGCTTTCATTTTTTCATACAATCGATGCGGGAAGACTCCTAAAAACAGGAGACCATCAATATTTCTCGTTCGAATCCATTTTAGGCAATCAGCTGGGCTACTCACTCCAGATATGACTAGATCATAACCATGCTTACGGATCCCATATTCAATTCCACTAATCATTTCGCTGTAATAATGGTTATCTTTAAATATAGTAGAAAGAGAATCATCTGTAAGCGGAAACATAACGCCAATCATATTGGACTTTTGTTTTGAGAGACTAACGGCAGTTAAGTTTGGTTCATAGTTCAATTCTTTTACCGCAGCTAAAATTCGCTCTTTTGTTTCATCGGATACTTTGTTAATTCCGTTTAAGACGTAAGACACTGAAGCTGCAGACACCCCTGCATGCTTTGCTACATCACGAATCGTTATCTTTTCTCCCATAAAATCTCTCCAGTTAAACGGTTAACTATTTACTCGTTCATTATAATTCACTCCTTTATTATCAGTCAACGTATTTTTCAAATTATCTGTTAACTATTATAATATCTTCCTGGATTGGTATGTTTTAAGCAGTGACAAGATGTATTGACACCTGTTAATCTTTGAAACGTACATATAAAGTTCGGTGCCCAGTACGCGCACCGATCCGTGATAAAAGGGGCGTTCAAAAGGATTTCAGGAGGTACTTACTTTATGTTTAAGAAACTAGCAATTATTGGAGCACTAGCAGTTCCTATGTTCGGCATGAGTCACGGGGCAAATGCCGCTGAAACAACCCATCGCGTAAAAGCCGGAGAGACTCTTTACAAGATTGGCGCTGAATACGGCGTTACTGTTAAACAATTAAAAGAAGCGAACCACAAATCTAGCGACTCTATTAATGCAAATGAAATATTAACAATCCCTAACTCTATTAGCGAAAGTGATAAAGAGTTGTTAGCTCGCCTTGTACAAGCTGAAGCAAAAGGCGAACCTTACGCTGGCAAAGTGGCTGTAGCAACAGTCGTTTTAAACCGCGTGGATAGCGATTCTTTCCCAAACTCTATTCATGATGTCATTTATCAAGGTACACAGTTTACACCTGTACAAAACGGTGAAATTAATAAAGCAGCGGATGCTCAAGCAAAAAAAGCTGTAAATGAAGCTCTAGCTTTTAGAGGTCAAGGAAAAGGTTCATTATTTTTCTTTAATCCAGATAAAACAAGCGACCAATGGCTTCGTCAAAAACAGGTTACGATCACGATCGGACATCATGTTTTTGCAAAATAAACAAAAAAGCACTCATCTGAGTGCTTTTTTTAATATGCAACAAGTAAGCTTAATAGAACAGCTATAATAATAATAGGCAACACGTATTTAACTAGAAAGAACCATGCGTTGAATAATTTAGCGCCTTTTGTACTTCCTGAAATAAACTCTTCATACACGGCTTCTTTTTTCATTTTAAATGTCACAAAAATCGCAATGGCTAAACTTCCAAGAGGCAGCATTAAATTGCTCACAAAAAAGTCAGCTACGTCAAATATACTTCTGCCAAAAAGCGAGATGTGTTTTAGCACACCAAACGAAAGCGCTGATGGAATGCCTACTATAAACACAAGAACCCCTGACAAAGAAGCGTAGCGAGTTCGTTTTGTTTGATCGTCTTTGGTTAAAGCAGCTACAATAATTTCCAGCAGTGAAAAAGCAGACGTAAGCGTAGCAAACAGAAATAAAATTAAAAACAGCGCTAAAAAGACGGTACCAAACGGCATCTTCTCAAATACTGTTGGCAAAACAACAAACAAAAGTCCAGGCCCTTCGGTTGGCTTTAATCCAAACGAAAAAACAGCCGGAAAAATAGCTAAGCCCGCTAGCAGTGAAACAAACAAGTTCAAAATAGCGATGGTGCCTGCAGAACGCGTCAAGCTTACTTTTTTCCCTAAATAAGAGCTATATGTCACCATGCAGGATAACCCCACGCAAAGCGAGAAAAACGACTGGCCAAGCGCATAGAGAATAGATGACCCTGTAATGGCTGAAAAATCCGGTTTTAAAAAGAATTTTACTCCTTCTAAAGCCCCGTCTAATGTTAAAGAGCGAACAACGATAATGATAAAACAGATAAATAATAGCGGCATCATGTATTTATTAGCACGCTCTATTCCTTTTTGTACGCCTTTTGAAATAACAAACACTGTAATTAATAAAAACAGCGCCTGTGCACCTAATACTACATAAGGTTGACTAATGACGGCATTAAACAGCGGCCCGTACTCTTTTCCGCTTAGCATACCGGTTACGCTCATAATCGTATATAAAATCACCCAGCCGCCAACGACGCTGTAAAAGGAAAGCAACACGACACAGCTGAGTACTCCTAGCCTACCAATCCATACCCAAGCGGACTTTGGAGCAATTGCCTTATAAGCACTAATCGCTTCTTTTCCCGTATGTCTTCCAATGATAAATTCTGCCAACAGCAGAGGCAGTCCAATAAAAATCGTGAATAAAATAAACAACGCAAAAAACGCTCCACCGCCACTGGTTCCCGTTACGTATGGAAATTTCCATATCGCTCCTAGACCAATTGCTGCCCCAGCAGATGCTAAAATAAAACCGAGGCGTGAAGACCACTGATTTCCTTTACTCATATAATGTTACTCTCTCCTCTTCTAAACTCAAAACTCACCTGATTAGTACTGTACCATAAATGCAGAAGAAAATCATTCCCGTTTTACTTTTTTCTATAAAATGATATCTCTATAAAAAAATGAAGAAGCAGCGGCTTCTTCATTTTAGGCTCGGTCTTTTTATTCAACTATTATTCTCTGTACGATGATTCGTCTCCACGATAAGCTTCGTGATTTGATATTTCTTCAATATGCATATGCCCTTCTCTTTCTAAACGAAGAACCGTACGCTCTGCATCCTCATAACTCTCGCACGTTACTTGTTTATATTCCATATCATCTTTATCTGTGTAAGCCACGATATATGTTTCCACTTTAACTCCTCCTATATATAACCTATATGTAACGTGTTTTGCCTTTTTCGTTTATTTCTAAACATATAGGCTCCAAACATAAAGCCTAGCATACTATAATAGCGGAACTTCAATTTAAAAAAATTGAATTTTTCATTATGCACCGATGCAACATGGAGGTTACACTTATGACATTTATTTTATCATTCGTACCAATTGTTGTTCCTTTTGGTATTTTAATTAGCTTAATTGCTTTTACAGCTGCTTTTTTACAATCAAAAGAGCATCATAAAAAGCTCTAGCTTACAAAAGCTAGAGCTTCTTTTTAAAAACGTCTATAGCGTTTAATCAGCCCCACAATAATAGCAATTGCTAATAAAACAACTGAAATGATAACAGTAATTACAATTGGCTGATTTCCACTTTGTTTCACTGCAATGGCAATATAAGCCCAAATAAAAACAAGCGGATAAACAGCGTCTCGTTTTTTTAATGTAAACGCAATGCCCAGCGCAGCTCCTACCAGCAGCATAATAATGGTCCAAGCTAACTCATTTAGGCCAAGTAAGTGCTGTATTCCATTTGCTTGAAATACGACAAACACATTGACAATAGTCGCAACAGAAATCCATCCAAGATAAAGAGAAATCGGCAGACGCATAAACCATGTTGTCATCCGAGAATGCTGAATAATGGAATACACAATCATTAATGTCCCTAAGATCAAGAATATAACTAAAAGTGATAACTTATAGTTATCGTTTTGGAAAATAAAAATCCACGCACTATTTAACAAACAGTTTAGAAAAAACCAAATGCCGATACGTGCGTATATTTCCTTTTGGTCTTCTCTTGCAAAAAATTGACGTATAACCCAAATAGTTAATAACAAATAAATAACGCCCCAGATAGCAAAGGCATAACCCGCTGGTGTAAACAACGTAGGAACTTGCGCAGAAGCCTCTCCCGTTGTTTTGCCTCCTATCGGAATGGCATTTGCTAAATAATTCACAAGTAGTGTAATAGCCAAGCCTACTGTATTTAATACAGCATACAAACGAAATTTTGCCATTTTATTCTCTCCTTTCTTCTATTTATATAGGAATGTTTGGGAGACGAAAACGGCTCTTCCCTTCATTAATACCTCTTCTTCCCTAAAAATATGCATTTTCAAACAAAAATGATTAAAAATAGCTTAAAGAAGCTACCTCTTTAAGAGATAAAAACGGTTAGGGCACAATTTCCCATAACGCTTTCTATTTTTCAGAATATATGGTAAGTTAAAGATAGGTTAATAGGAAGTCCACTAGGGGTGCCCACCGGCTGAGACAAGTTTTCTTGATCCCTTTGAACCTGATCTGGCTCATACCAGCGTAGGAAAGTGGCAATGTTCAGTTTTTTACTGTCCTTTGCCACTCCGTTTATAAACGGAGTGTTTTTTATTTCCTTTATGTGCTTGTTTGTGACTTCCTCATATTAAAGGAGGATTTTGATGTCATTTTCATCTCAATTAAGACAAGAAGCAAACTATATTTACGAAGCAATTTTTAACCATCCTTTTATTAAAGGAATCGCTGAAGGAAACGTACCAAAAGAAGCGCTTATTCACTACGTTTCTCAAGATTACGAATACTTAACAGCATTTGTCCGCATTTACGGCGCTGCTTTAACAAAATGCCGCACGCGTACCGAAATGGAAGCCTTTAATGCCGGCATTTCTACGGTATTACATAGTGAAGTACACCCTCACAATAATTTTTGTGAAGTAGCAGGCGTACGTTATGAAGACCTTCACACTGAGACGCTTTCACCGACGGCCAGTCACTATATTAATCATATGATGAGCGTTGCGCATACAGGCAGCTTAGCGGAAATCATTGCAGTGCTCCTTCCATGTCCGTGGACGTACGTTGAAATTGGCCAGCGCATTACAGAACAAGTAAATCCATCTCCTTCTCATCCTTTTTATGAATGGATTCAGTTTTATAATAATGAAGAAATGAATGGCACAACACAATGGTTTTGTAACAAGCTTGATGAACTTGCCGAACAAGCGACTGAAGAAGAACGTAATCGTATGAAAGATCACTTCATCAAAAGCTGTGAACTGGAGTATTTATTTTGGGAAATGGCGTATACGCAAGAAAAATGGCCGCTTTCTCAGCTTTCACTTTCAAAATAACGAAAGAGCCTTCTATCAGGAGGCTCTTTTATTTCAATATTTTTTTGATCATTTTCAAGTTTTGTTTCTCCGAAGGATAGCGGAATGACAAATCAAACTTGGTTGTTTGAGACAGCATGCTTTTAAAATGAGAAAATGTCTGAAAGCTGTCTTTTCCATGATATTGACCCGTACCGCTTTCTCCTACTCCGCCAAACGGCAAGTATGGCGGAGCGATATGCATAAGCGTATCATTTATACAGCCCTCCTCCAAACGAAAGACGCTCCGTTATGAAGTTTTGTACATCTTCACTTTCTGTAAATAAGTAAAGAGCTAACGGCTTAGCTTTTTCTTGAACTTTATGAATTACTTCGTCTAGTTTTTCGTATTCAGTCATAGGAAGAATAGGCCCAAAGATTTCTTCTTGCATGACATCTGATGTCCAGCTTACTTCACTTAACACCGTAGGTTCTATTGTTAGCGTGTTTTTATTGTACCCGTCTCCAATTATAGCGTTTCCGTCTTTTAAAAACTCAACTAACCGAGTAAAATGGCGCTCACTGACAATACGGCCGTAGCGGTCGCTTTCAAGCGGATTACTACCGTAAAATTGATAAATCGCTTCGCGAAGTTTCTCCACCAGCTGCGCTTTCACTTTTTTATGAACGAGCAAATAATCAGGAGCAACACACGTTTGGCCTGCATTCATTCCTTTGCCAAATATAATTCTTTTTGCTGCAAGATCTAGGTTTGCATCTTCATGTACAATACACGGACTTTTTCCGCCTAGTTCAAGCGTGACGGGAATAAGCTGCTTCCCTGCTTCTTGCATAATAATTTTCCCTACATTTACACTTCCCGTAAAGAAAATATAATCAAGGGGCTGTTTTAAAAGCGGGCTTGTGGTGTCTACAGCGCCTTCAATCACCGTCACAAATGCTGGATCAAAAGCCTCAGCTAGTAATTCTTGTATAACGCGAGATACGCTAGGCGTTAATTCAGAAGGCTTAATAACAGCCGTGTTCCCAGCGGCAATCGCTCCTACTAAAGGAGACAGCGCTAATTGAAACGGATAGTTCCACGGGGCAATAATTAGCGCTACTCCATACGGTTCAGGAACGATTTTCCCTTTAGAACCCACGTGTGTTAAAGCGGTTTTTACTTTTTTAGGCTTCATCCATTTTGCTAAATGTTTAAGCGTAAATCGAATTTCCTCTAGTAAAATCCCAATTTCCGACGTGTAAGCCTCTACTTCAGATTTATTTAAATCTTGTTTTAAAGCATCCATAATTCTCTGCTCGTTTTGTTTGACTACGTCTCTGAGCTTATTCAGCGCTTGAATACGGCTGTTGATACTTTTTGTCTTTTGCGCATAGAAATATTGCTTTTGCGTAGAGACAATATGTTCAATGACCGTTTCATCTGTGATATAGAGTTGCTCGTGGTTCATCCCTTTCATCTCCCTATAAACATTCGGCTTCAACTGTAGCAAGCAAGCTTTTTAATAGCTCAACTGCCTCATTTAAAGCTAATGAATAATATCTCTGCGTCCCTTTTTGTTCAATTTGCACAAGCTTTTGATCGCGTAAAATTTTTAAATGATGAGAAATTGCCGGTCGTGATAGAGTAGACTCGTTTGCAATTTCATTAACGGTTAAAGGTTCTTTTTCCGCGAGCAGCAAAATAATATCTTGTCTTGCTGAATCGCTTAGCGCCTGAAAAACAGGAATGCTGGCGCGAAATAACTCGACTGCTTTTTCACTCATATATATTCTCCTCTATTTAATTTCTTGTGTTCTTCGGACAACAGATGCAAGCCACTTTCTTGGCACGAAGCGCGGGATGAACGTGGCAAGACGAAACTGTACTCCTGGTACGATAACCGTCTGCCCTTTCATAAATTTTTTATAGCCAACTTTCGTCACAGTTTCTACATCCATCGCACCGCTTTGAAAAAGCTTGGAGTTGCTTAGCTGGGCTCGGTCGCTAAAACCAGTTTTAGTCGGACCCGGACATAGAGCACTTACCGTTACATTGATACCTTTTAATTCATTTTCAAGGGCCTCTGTGAAAGATAATACGTACGCTTTCGTTGCGTAATATACTGTCATAAGCGGACCCGGCATAAATGCAGCAACGGACGCAATGTTTAAAATTTTCCCGCCATTTCTTTTGACCATATCGGGTAAAAATAATTTTGTTAAATGAGTTAATGCTCGAATGTTTAAGTCAATCATG
This sequence comes from Priestia aryabhattai, assembly GCF_023715685.1. Taxonomy (NCBI): domain Bacteria; kingdom Bacillati; phylum Bacillota; class Bacilli; order Caryophanales; family Bacillaceae; genus Priestia; species Priestia aryabhattai. Next base: position 306,057 of record NZ_JAMBOQ010000004.1, on the reverse strand, counting down.
TTTAACTCTTCATCTAAAGCTGTTTCAATAAATTTACCGTATAGTCCAAAACCAGCATTGTTCACTAAATAATCAACGTGCATTTCTTTATTTTTAAGTTCTTCATATAGTGACTGTATCTCTTCTTCTCTTGATAAATCCTTTACAACCGTTATCACTTCAATATCATAAGTAGATTTTAAATTCTCTCCAATAGCTGTTAGTTTATCAGCGCTTCTGGCAACTAAAATTAAAGGGTGCCCATCCTTTGCAAATTGATAAGCTAACTCTTTTCCTATTCCTCCCGAGGCACCGGTGATGAGCGCATAATGCTGTGACATAGTGTTCTCTCCTTATGTTTATATGTTCAAGAACTTAAACATTTAAACATATCTTATAGGATCCATTTTTTCCCGTCAACTGTTTTCTATACTCTCCTATTCTTCTCTATTTTCCATTTTTGCCATTTGCGCATTTCTGTACATTTTTTTACAAAATATGCGTTTTCTTTACATAGAAGGCTAATGTCGTCTAGTTTTGACAACCTTTGTCACCTAGCAGGAAAACAAGTGAAGATATGGTGAATACAACATACAACAAATAATCCATTACATAGTTGGATGAAAATAGATAAGGGAGGAAATGAAAAATGATGGAGACATATACAATTAAAAAAGTAAGTGATCAATTAGAGGTAGAAAAGAAAACGCTAAAACAATGGGAAAAATTATTGGGCAGCTATTTAACAATTGAACGAGTAGATGGGGCCCGTGTCTATACAGAGGAACAAATTGAATTATTTAATGATATTAAACAGCTGTTTGATGAACAATGTACGTTAGATGAAGTGAAAGAATATGTTCAGCTGCTTATAAAGGAACAAGAAGAGCAGGAACATTTAGTGATGGAATCAGAGGCAGCGGTTTCAAAAGAAGAAGAACCGGCACAGTTGAAAACTGCTAAAAAAGAAAACGTCATTGATTTTCAAGAACACTCCAATAAACAAATGAAGCAAGAAAAGAAAAAAGCTGCTGAAAAGCAGGAAAGCATTTCAGAAAATAAGCAAGAGAAGACCCCTCCTATACCTGAAGCACGATTAGCTACTGAAGAAGAAAAGCAGGCTATTTCTGCTTCTATTGAAGAGCCAAAACCAAACGACCTTGTTGTGAATGAAAAAGAAATGCTTCAAGGGGAATTAGTAGAAGCTGTTCGCCGGTATGAAGATGTGTTTGAGGTACTTGATACGTTTAAAGCTGATTTGTTAAAAGAAATGCGAGAAGGAATGCGAAATGAAGTTCGCGAAGAAATTGTCGGAGAAGTGAAAAGAGAGCTCGAAAAAAGTGCTACTCAAACTGTAGAAATGGTGGAGTCAGTCGGGGCATACATTTCTGAGTCTTCAGAACGCAGCGCAAGAGACGTAGAAAATATGTCTAAAAAAATTATCCGCTCTAACGAAAAATCGTTTGATGAAGTTACTTCTCTGATTGAAGATTATTCAACAATCGCTGAAGAGAAAACAGAGGATATACGCCTGTTCATGAAAGATGTAATGGAGAATGCGGATGAGTCCTCTAAAGAAATGCAGTATTTATTAGACCGATTCTCAAGCAATTCTACCGTTGCTATGAATCAAGTAAAATTTATGGTTGAAAAATTAAACAATTCTTCAACCAATACGACAGAAGAGCTTCGTGATTTAATTGATTCGATGAATGAAGAACGAGTCTATTATTTGAAAGAAATGGAGAAAGAACGTAAGCTTCATCGTCAAAGCGTAGCTGAACGCGAAGAGATGTTTAGTGATTTTGTCCAAACCTTTAGACAAACTGCCGCTGCTGATATGAAGCGAAAACGGAAGTGGTGGAAGCTGTTTCTCTCCTGAAAACACCGGCCCTATGGTAATAGGGCCGGTGTTTTTTGATAGTATGAACAATAGTAGTTTGTATGTAAGAAATGTTAAGGTAACGTATGGCGATGAGACGTTATACTTTGAAAAACATGATAGCCGCTTACCGATACGCCTATAGTTCCCGCTCCTGGAAACACTGTATCTCCGCATAACCACAGTCCTTGTAAGCCGGATCGATGCGAAATACTGTTAAACAGGGCATGTCTAACGTTTGCGGAAAGCCTCCCACTCCGCCGTTTGGGCGAGAAGTGAACCTCTCCCATGCTTTAGGAGCTCCTGAAATTTGATGCTCTGCTTCTTCAATGTTAGGAATAACGGTTTTAATTCCCGCTATCATCTTTTTCTCAAGAACTTGTTTTTGAATATCATAGGCTTCTTTGTTACTCCACTTGCTAAGCTCAATGTGAGTAGACGCTGTAATTGTACACTTGCCTTCAGGCGCACGAAAACGATCATCAGGATGAGAAACTGAGATAAATAAATGATTTCCTTCTGTCATCTCCCCTTGTTCGGATTGAAGTACTTGCTGAAACAACTCTACCTTTTGCGGCAGATCTCTTTCATCAATCGCAAAATACATCGAAAACGTTCCCCACTGTGCAATCTCGCCTTTTTCTTTTGCCCGCTTATGGATATGTTGGTAATCTTCATCATGTAGCAAAGACTTTAAGCTTTGAACCGGCGCGTTGCATACAACGTCTGATGCACGGTAACGGTTACCTCTACGATCATGCAATATCCACCCGTCGTTATCACGCTCTATCTTTACTACTTTCCTTCCTAGAGTCGTTTTTCCTCCGTTGGCTTTAATAGATTTTTGCAGTGCTTCTGCGACTTTGTATAAGCCACCCTTTACATAAAAAGCGCCTTCGTGATAGATATCCAACGCTAGACATCCAATAAGCATTGAACAGTTCTCACTCGTTGTCTGCATGCTGTCTATTAATTGACCATCAATAAAATGAAGAAAGTCCGTTTCGTCTAACAAACTGTGTTTTTTTAGCAAATGACTAAACGATTGATGAAAATAAGGCAACAGCTTCACAGAACCAAAATTCAATGAACTTACCAGCCTGCTCCACTCACCGACTGTCAGAGGAGGAAGAACCGGCAGAGACTGCATAAGCTTACGAATTTCTTTTGCAATTCTAAAAACATTTTCATAAAAGCTCCTAATATTCTTCGCTTTATGAGGAAATTGTTTTTGAAGATAGGAAATATGCTGATACCGGTCTTGATGATAAATCAGTGTACGATGAGGAAGATAGACTTTCATGATTTTTTTAAGAGAAATCTTTTCAATTTCTAGGCCAAGGTACGTGCCGATTCGCTCATGTATCCCTCCGCGCTCAAATCCCATTCCAAGCGTCGCTCCAACAGGAAACGTATAGAAATGGCGCTGAAATTTCCCTGCACAGCCTCCCCATTCTCGAGAAGCTTCTAAAACCGTCACTTCATAGTCATGTTTAGCTAAAAACGCTCCCGCTGTTAACCCACCTATTCCTCCGCCTATTACCACAACTTGCTTATGCATGTTTTCACCTTCTTTAGCTCTTTCTTCTATTGTGCAAAAAAAAGAAGCTCATCGCAATTTAGAAGCGGCTCGTTACTGAAATAAAAAAGCCGTGAATGATCTCACAGCTTTTTGGCTTATTTTGTAATCACTCCACAAACAATCCGATCTCCTGAGTTTCCTGAAGGATCCGTGGTGTAATCGTCGACTTTATCATGTATCACTAATGCCGACCCATCCATATCCAAAAGAGAATTCGGCTTTCCTTCTTGCAGCGTGACAAGAGAAGCAAAAATTTCTGTATCTACTTTGCCATTTGGAGCAACTTCTAGATTGGGCAAATCACCTGCATGCGGGCCTTTTGTATTTTTAAAGCCATGTTCACGTTTAAAAGGATTAAAATGAGCACCCGCTGTTTTAAAATCCGGTACCTCACATTTTCCTATTTCATGAATATGAAATCCATGTCTCCCCGGTGAAAGACCTTGAGCAGTCAATTTAATGTGCACACCGTTTTTTGCCTCTGACAGCGTAGCCTCTCCTACTTTTTTGCCTGATGTATTCGTTAAATCCACCTTAACAGGTTCTACCGATACCTCGCTTGTTTCTTTCGCTTCCTCTGCTTTCAAATGGTTTTCATGAGCGTTATTTTGCCCTTTTACCATACTGCATGCCCCTAACAATAACAAGATAAAGACTACGCATCCGTTCATTATCCACTTTTGCATCAGTGACTCCTCCTTTTGCTTATTTATCAACATCCTTTCACTATTCTCCTTTTTTTAGACATAAAAAACGGCTCTTTTATATAAAAAGAGCCGCTCGTGTTGTCACTTTTTTCTTAGCTTTAACGTCTTACTTTTGTTTAAAATTGTATTCTTTTTCCGTTCCGTTTGAAAAACGAACTTCTAATTCAAACGACTGAAAATCCTTTTTTAGACCAAACGCATCAATTACTTCCTTTTTTACATCTTTATTGGGCGTATGTTGATCAAAATTCAACTTTTTAAATTTAGAAGATAATTTATTAAAAGCTTCGTCTCCGTTCAAGTGTTCATCGTTAATATTATCATCCACTTTGGCCTCTATCTCATCATTTTCATTTTCATAATCGGCTTCATAATCATTATTGAGCCCCTTATAGTCCACTTCCAAATCAAATTTTGAAAAGTTAAAAGATGTGTTTTCACTTTGAGTATCATAGCTCATCGGCGTTCCGCCATTTGTCACGCCTTGTTTATTCTGAGCTTCTCTTGCCGGTGCTGCATCATCATTGTGGCATGCTGAAAGTACGCTAATACCTATAAGGGAAAAGAATATGAAAAAGGGTCGTTTCTTCACTGTATTTCCTCCTTTTGGTTCACTCTTCCTTCCCTTTATGTCCACAAATTTGATTTTTATACGCCTTCACTAGAAAACCCCACTCTCTAAAAAGAAAGCGGGGTTTTTCGTCCTGTTCATTTTACATTAGAATAAGAAATGCTGTACATGCTGTTAAAATACGTATTGTAAAGAGCTTGAACAGCACGGTCTAAAGCGTCTGCTTTCACACCAAACATCATGCTCACCTCAGAAGAACCTTGGTTGATCATTTCAAGATTCACTTCAGCACGGGCAAAAGCTTCTGTAGCTTTTGCTGCAATTCCTACTGTACTATTCATTCCTTCTCCTACTACCATAACCATAGCAAGATCACGTTCAATAAAGATTTCATCTACTTCAAGCTCTTTTTCAATTCGAGCAAATACACGCTCTTCCACATCTGGTGTAAGCTGATGCTCGCGCATAATGACAGAGATATTATCAATTCCTGAAGGAGTATGTTCGTATGAAATACCTTCATCTTCTAAAATTTCAAGCAGCCTTCTGCCAAAACCAATTTCACGATTTAATAAGTATTTGCTCACATGAATGTTGCAAAAACCTTTGTCCCCAGCGATTCCAACTACCGGCGTATCGCCGTGGGGACGCTCAGCTACAATGAATGTACCCTTTGCTTCAGGGTTATTTGTATTCTTTACACATACAGGAATACCTAATTTATAAACCGGCTCTAGCGCTTCATCATGGAAGACAGAAAAGCCTGCATAGGATAGTTCACGCATTTCTCTGTATGTTACTTCTTTCATTTCATGAGGCTTTTCCACAAGTCTTGGATCCACGCTATAAATAGCATCTACGTCAGTAAAGTTTTCATACAAATCAGCTTTTACTCCAGCTGCTACAATTGAACCTGTAATATCTGACCCACCGCGCGAGAACGTAACCATGTTCCCTTCTTCAGAGTAGCCAAAGAATCCTGGAATCACCAGAATGCCCGAACGCTCTCTTAGCTGCGGTAGTTTTTCATAAGACAATGGAAGCACTCTTGCTCTTCCTGGTTCATCGGAAACAAAAATACCTGCTTCTTTCGGATTTACATAATGAGCTTCAAACCCTAAATGGTTTAAATAAGCAGCCATTACCTTTGCATTATTATCTTCTCCGCTTGCTTTTAGACAGTCTAATAAGCGAAATGGATCATTTTTATGTAAATCAATAAGTGATTGTAAATTCGTAATAATGTCAGTAATAATCGTTTCCGGTATAGACAAGTCAACAACGATTTCACGATAGCGATCAATTACTTGCCCAAACTCATCTACGTAATCTTCTC